>CAZNBG010000029.1:0-15522 GCA_964570915.1 uncultured Nitrospira sp.
TGCTCAAACACGAGGTGGCTTGAGCGCACGATCGAACTGTTGCCGGTGGGGCCAACGAGCAGGAAAATAAAATCCACCCGCCGATCGGCAGTAGGTTGTTCAACGTGGATGTCTTGCCACACCGTGCCTCCCAATACTCCCGGATTGGCGACTCGGAAGGCATCGATGAATCCCGGCTCCCTCTGCCATCCGGTGAGGATCTGAGATTGTTCGCCAGTATTCAAATCCCCCATCAAGATGGCTTGCCCACTTCCACGATGTTCGCGGAACAGCTCACCGACTCGTTGAAGCTGACATTCGTCTCCTTTTGATGTATGGGCGGAAAAGACTTGGAGAGATCCGCCGGGCGTATCGATCTCGGCGCGTAGTAGAATGCGAGGATCCAACCGATGTTGACACCGAGGGAGATCATAGACTTCCGAGTCAACGATTGGATATCGGCTCAAGATAGCGGGTCCTTCCTTGAATCCCAGCGCCGAGATAATCAACCGATCCAAGAATCTGATTCCGAAGATCCGTTCTGTTGCCGGTGCGAATACCACCTCATACCCAAGTGCATCGGCGATCCGTTGTGGGACATTGCCATGTCTTCGGCTGTCCGAGGCTTCTTGAAGCGCGATCACATCAGGTTGCAGCCGCTGCAATTCTTGAATGGTCATTTCGAGCCGTTCTTCGAGATGGGTACCGTTCTCGACGAATCCCGACCATGGTCCATCGTGCAGCAGGTTAAAGGTCAGGACACGAAGTTGGGTAGACTGGCTTGAAGCTGCTGCGGGTTCATTCGTCAAGCAGGCTAGGACAAGACACACACCCGACAACGCCCTGATCAATCTGATCGCGGGAAACGCACCCGAGGCATCTGTTTGAGAATATGAGTGATCCACAGAAACCCTTCAGGCACCGACCGGGGAATTTCCGAGTAGGCGAAGATGCTTGTCGTCCGATACGATTAGGCCATGCGGTGGTTGTATAGTATCTTACTATTGTCCGTGCTGAGTTCGCCCGTGCTGGCGGCAGAGATGACTCCACCGTCTCAGTCACCCTCCGTGCCAATGCCACAAGATCCCGCTCCCGAGAAATCACCACCTGAAAGTACACGTGACCCCGGGATGGTAAAGCAACCCGAGACGGTTCCTCATCCGGATTCCGTTGTGACTCCGCCGGTTATTGATCCCAAGATGGCTATCGATCCCGAGGCCAAGACCGAAGAGGAGCGGCATCCCACGCTTCCTCCTGAAGGAACATCACCACCAAAAAAATAACGGGCGAGGGACAGCCATGCCAAGCGTTCCTGCTGTTGAGAAAGATATCAAGGATATGAGGGTGGCCGGCTGCCGGGTGAAACTCTTCTTTCGTGCAATGGAGCATGAAAAATGAATGGTCCACGGCACCGTGACATGTGGGATTGACGAACAGGCCGCAGAGCAATCGTTCGGTACCGTTTCCTATCCCACGCGCGACGAAGCTGAAAAGGATGCCCTCAGGCAAGTAGCCGAACTCTTAGGGGACAATGTGGATAGAAATACCAGCCGGGTTAACAATTGGAATGAACAGAGGACAACTGGCGCACGCCGAGAGTCGGACAAGCGATCTGGAAGGGTCGTATCAAACCTATCACCAAAAAGAGACTGATGGGCGTTCTCTACGCGTTTGAGAGAGGTAGGCGACATGGCTGCTTCTGCGCTGCAATGCTGGTGGTATGCCTGGGTTGCGTACCGAAAGAGACGCAAAATTCTCTGGCTCAGCAGACTGGAGAACCAGGGAGCATGCTACCAAAGACCGAACCTCCATTTTATCCCAACACGGCGGGTAATATCGTGGCCCCACCGGGAAATCCTGCTGGAAATCCTGCGGGATCTCCGCCCATCACGGGCGGCACGGAGAATCAGTCGGGCGGATGGCCTGCCGGGAGATAATTACTCTATCGATTGTGTGATTCATCGGACCATCCGTGAGCGAGGCGCTCCTTGCGCCGACTTTTCTGCCGGTGCTAAGATCCAAGCACACGTATCAAAACCATTGAGTTCGTTTCCGGAGTTCCATGCCTAACATCACCTTACTCGTTTCGCCTAGTTGCGGAGCTTGCCCCTCGGCGAAAAGTCTGTGGAAACAGCTGCGCGTGAAATACAGTTTTTCCTATCGGGAAGTCGATATTACGACAAAAGACGGACAGGACCTGGCCGATCGGCATTCTGTCCGTGCCGTCCCGGCGACGATTATTGATGGAAGGCTGACGTTTGTCGGTGTGCCGAGTCGCGAAAGTGCGGAAAAAGCTCTTCAATTGAAGATTAAACAGCGAGAAGGATAGCGAGTCATGGATGAAGACGATTTCGAGCTACCTGATCTTCCCCTCCTCGATAAAGGACCTCCACCCGACTGCCCCATCTGCGGTGATCCCATGTCCTTCATCGACGGCGATTGGGCTTGCGTCGATTGCAATGGAGAGCTCTTGGGGCCGGAGACCGGGTAGCGTAGAATAGCCCGTCATGTTGCGGGTCGTTACCGGTCGGTTCCATCCCTCTCTCGAATCCGCTCTTGTCGATCATCTCAAGCGCGTCAAGGCGAGCGATCCGCTTGCGCCAATCGCGATCTTCGTTCCATCCAAGCCATTAGTCGATCGCGTTCGTACCCTTCTCGCCGTCGAACACCAACTTTCGGTTCTGAACGTCCATGTCTTGACCTTCCATCAACTGGCCCTGCGGCTGGCTGGAGAGGTAGCTGTAGATGACCCGCTGCCGCGGGTCGTCGATGAACTGTTCTTCGAACAATTGGTCCGTCATATTGTTCGCAGCAAGCTCTCGAGCCAGGCTCCCTTACAACGAATCGGGCAATCGGCCGGTACATGGGGCGCGCTTTGGGCGACAATGCGCGACCTGAAAGATGCCGATGTCGATCCGGGGCAGGTGCTGCAAGGTCTCCGTGAAGGCTATTTTGAGGAAGACGACCGGGCATGGCTCAGCGCACTCGTGTCGCTCTATGCCGCAGTGACAGAAGCGGGCAAGACGCTTGGGGTTGGGACGCAGGACGATCTGGCTGCATCGCTCATCCCCGTTGTTCCGACCGCCCCGTTCCTCCAGTCACTGAAGGAAGTGTTCTATTACGGGTTCTATGACCTGACACAGGTGCAGCTGTCCTTCTTTGAAGCCATCGGTCGAGTCAAGGGCACGACCTTGTTCTTCCCGCTGGAGGATGATCCGGCGTTCGGATTCGCCCGGCGCTTTTTCGACCGCTACGTTCAGCCGCTGATCACGTCAGACGATGGGATGATCCGATTGAGGCAGGAATCGTCTTCCGTGGCTCCTCAGCTTGTCCACTTCACCATACGGAGCGTGATCGGTCCGGAAGAGGAACTGGCGGCAACCTGTCGCACGATTCTGGATCTTGTCGAAACAAACGGATATCGATTCGATGAGATCGGCGTCACTGCTCGTACGCTCGATCCCTACGGCCAGCACCTCCAGTCGGTCTTCGATCGGCACCGGATCCCCTTTCGTACGACGGCCTCGCGGCCGTTGATTCAGGAACCGATCTGCAAACTGGTGTTGCAGCTGGTGACCTTGCCGCTGAACGAGTTTTATCGCGCATCGGTCCTCGATGTCGTGACGTCGCCGCTTTACGCCACCGATCTGTATGACGGCTTGTCCGAATCATACCGGCCTGAACAGTGGAAACTGCTGGTTCAAGCGCTGCACATTACCCACGGAGTCGAAGAGTGGAAACGGTTGGAGAGCGCGAGCCGAAGTGCATTGATTCTCGATGGTGAGGAGAGCGTCGTCGGTTCTGTGGCCATTGCGCCGGAGGTCATCAGCCTTCTCTGGCAGGTGGTCTCACAGCTCCTGCAAGACTGTTCAGCCCTGCCATCGCAGGGAACGATGAGCCAGCTGGTCACGGCGTGTCGAACACTCATCGATCGATGCTCGCGTCGGCCGGATGCTGCGGACTCGACTGCCGAAGACGTTCAGCTTCCCCAGAGGGCGATGACGTGGGACGCCATCGATCGTATCTGGGCGACGCTCATGGAATTGGAGCCGCTCAACGATCAGATGACCTGGGCCGAGTTTGCCGAGTTACTGGCGCATACGTTCGAGCGGACGACGAAGCCTCTCCATGAAGCCTCCTCTCATGGAGTGACGGTGTTCGATGTGATGGCGGCCCGCGGAGTGCCGTTCAAAGCCCTGTTCGTCCTCGGTCTGAACGAAAAAATATTTCCACGCTATGTTCGGGAAGATGCGTTTCTCCGAGACCGCCATCGGCGTGTTCTGGACGCCACACTCGGATTTAAAATCGACGAGAAACTGACGGCGTATGGAGAAGAGGCCTTGCTCTTCCACCTGTTCGGTCAGGCGGCGAGTCAGCGGCTCTATCTGTCTTATCAACGAGCCGATGCATCTGGACGCATGCTGGCCGTTTCTCCTTATCTCGGAGAAGCCTGCCGCCGGTTCGGCTATGCGGAGCAACCGGTCGATCTGTTGCCTCGCCGCCTGACCGATCGCCTGTTGCAGCATCCGGCAACCAAGATGTTCCTTCCGCCGGCTGAACTGGCTCAGTGGTTGGCCTTGAATGGGCAGGACCCGACCGAGCTGATACAAGCGGTCGGGCGTGATGCGGAGAGCTTCCGCCAGGCGGCGGCGTCGCTTGATCGAATCGAGGAGGACGGGGCAACGCTGAATCTCTTCGATGGGATGACCGGGACGGTCGAGGCTCATTGGGCAAGACTGATCGAACGGGGGATCGCTCCGACGCCTCTCGAACGGTATGCGCGATGTCCTTTCCAATACTTTGCCGCGGATATGCTGCGACTCGAGCCGAGCCGCGTTTCGATCGGACAGGAACCGGACGCGGCGTTGGTCGGTACGCTCTGTCATGCATCGTTGCGTCGTTGCTATGAGCAGCTCGTGCAGGCCGGGTGGCCGACTGAACGGATGACGGATGAAGCAATCGAGCAGGTTATTCGTTCGTCGGTCGAACGGGCGGCGGCAGATTTGGAATCACAGCATCGGACAGGCCCTTATCTGTTGTGGGAGTTGGCGAAAGCACTGACTGTGACGCTTGTGACCGCGGCGGTGAAAGCGGACGAGGCGGAGCAGGCCGAATATCCATATACGCCTATTGGATTTGAAGTGGATGCGGAAGGGGCGGTGCCCGACGTCCTCGACGGAGGAGCGTTGAAGGTCCGTGGCCGAATCGATCGGCTCGATCGGAACCGGAACTCCGGTGCGCTTCGGGTGCTCGACTACAAGTTCAAAGTCGGTTCGGCCATGAAACCGGAGGACCGTAATTTGGCTCAGTCAGCTGTCCGTGGATATCGGTTGCAACCACCGCTTTATAGCTGTCTCACCGTTCCGGGACAGCCCCCGCCGAGCCTGGTGCAGTTCCTGTTTCTTGCTCCCCAGTGGGCCACGGCGATCAGCCGTTCGACATTCGAGGCGACTTCGTGGGCATCCGTAACCGGGACGCTCATTCAGAAGTCGATCAGCACGCTGGTGGACGGAATCCGTAGCGGGCGATTTTTCATTCTTCCGGACGGCTATTGCGACGGATGCGAGTTTCGTATGGTCTGCCGGCGAGAGCATGCCCCGACGTGGTGGAGAGCGTACCGCGCGGCCGAACCGAAAGCGCTGAAGATGCTTCGTACGCAGAAGATTGCCGATGAGTAACGATCTCCAGATACCGGATCGCTTCGCCAGGGAGTCGTCCGAAACGACCTTCGATCGCAACGTCGTCGTCGTGGCTGGGGCGGGAACAGGCAAGACGACCTTGCTTGTGAATCGTCTGGTGTACTTGCTTATCAAGGAACCGGATCCGGTCCCGATCACCCAGGTCGTCGCCTTGACGTTCACCAACAAGGCGGCGACAGAAATGAAAGCGCGGCTGCGTGAGCGGCTGGCCATTCTTGCCCATCCGCAGGCCGATTCGATGCGGCTGAGCGACGGAGGGGCCGTCTCACGTGACGATTTACGGGAGCGCTACGGGCTCAGCGCGAATGCGATAGCCGCGCGCGCTCAGGCCGGACTCAACGATCTCGAGAAGGCCCAGATCGGCACCCTTCACAGCTTCGCCGCACACGTGTTGCGACTCCATCCGTTGGAGAGCGCGGTCGATCCAGATTTCAGGGAAGACGACGGCGTGCGCTTTGAAGAACAGTTCACGGCCGCGTGGGAGTGCTGGCTTGACCAGGAATTGAGTCGTACCGGGCAACACCATCGCCTGTGGCGATCCGTGTTGTCATCGACCACGCTCGAGGCGGTCAGGACATTGACCCGCTCCTTGTGCAGTGAATTGGTCAATCTCGACACGCTGCAGCGGCAACTCGAATCAGCGGCGGTGCCGCCGGCTGTCTCTCATTGGATGGGGAAAATTAGTGCACAGGCGCAACAACTCTTGAAAGCCTATGATCGGCCCAAACGCCGTAAAGTCGAGCAGATGCTCGCCGCCACAGTGTCATTGACGCACCTCATGACGGAGAAAGGGTTGACCGGCCGGCAAGACCTGACGATGGCGGAACGAGAATGGCTCGACAAAGATCTCGGGAGCGCCGTGGCAGGATGGGAGAAAGGGGATTTCAGAGAGGCAGCCATCCTCATCGAGACGGCGCAACAGCTTCTCTCAGTCGACCATGAATTCCTCAATGATCTCCTGAAGCTGATCATTCCGCAGGTGCGGAGCATCCGTGAAACCTTTGCTCGGCAAGGTTGGATTTCTTTTGATGGGTTGCTGGCACGGGCACGGGCGCTGCTATTCGAGCATCCGTCCGTCCGTGAGCGGATCAAGCGGGAGTATCGAGCCGTGCTGGTCGACGAGTTTCAGGATACGGACCCGGTGCAGTACGAAATCATCCTCGCGGTTTCGGAGCGGCGGGGAACACAGGCAGCGCACTGGCGCGAGATGGTTCTCGAGCCGGGGAAACTCTTCATTGTGGGAGACCCGAAACAATCGATCTATGCTTTTCGGCGGGCCGACATCGAAGCCTTTGATCTGGTCGTGGAGAAAGTGACGGCTGATGGTGGAATGGTCCAGACGTTGACGACCAATTTCAGGAGCGATGCGGCAGTCTTGGAGCCGGTAAATGAGGTGTTCGATCGATTGTTCGAACGACGGCCACTGGTCCAACCGGCGAATGTTCGATTGGAGGTTCGTCCCCAACGGCGTCCGGCTTCGATTGAACCGGGTGTTCGTCTCTGCGTGACGGCCCCGGGCAGTGAAGACGAGACATTCGATGCGGCGGGGGCGACACGAGCCGAGAGCGAGGTACTGGCGCGCTGGTTGGTGGATGAGGTCCTGAGTCGCGCCACGATGAAGCCGGGTTATGTGGCGCTGCTCTTTAGGAAGCTTACGCAGGCGGATGCTTACCTCGACGCGTTGCGACGGCACAACATTCCCTATGTTATCGAGGGAGAAAAACATTTCTATCGCCGCCAAGAGGTGATCGACTTCGTCAATCTGTTGCGTGTCTTGGATCATCCGCATGACGAGATCGCCTTGACCGGTCTCCTTCGTTCACCGCTTGGAGGATTGACCGATCGAGATATCTACGAACTCAAGCAGGCAGGGCATTTCAATTATCTCCCTGCAGGGTGCCTTGCGACGTGGTCACACGCCCGTGCCGCTGCCGTTGGGCGGCTGTACGCGCACCTGGCCTGGCTCCACCGGGCCATTGCGGTGCTGCCGTTGGTCGAGGCCATTGAGCTGATGTTTGACCGATTGCCGATCCTCGATGTGGCCGCTGCATCGCTCCATGGCGAGCAAGCTGTGGCGAACCTCATGAAGATCAAACAAACGGCTGCGGCATTGGCCGACCGGCCTCACATGACCATGAGCGGTTTTGTGGAGCTGATGATCACCCGACTTGAAGAACAGCCGGAAGAATCGGAGAGTCCCCTCGCCGAAGAATCGCTGGAGGCGGTGCATGTGTTGACGATTCATAAGGCCAAGGGGCTGGAATTTCCCATTGTCGTGCTGCCGGGTCTCCATCAGGGAAGCGGGCGGGAACGGAATGCGCCGCAGGTTTCCTATGACTGGTCGAGCGGCACCTATGGTCTCTCTCTGGACCGTTATCGGTCGCTGGGCTCCCTGCTCGTCCACAACAAACTGCGACTGCGAGAAGAGGCGGAACGGCGACGCGTGCTGTATGTGGGGATGACCAGAGCCAAAGAGTTGTTGCTGTTGTCGGGAGGGATCACGACCCGCTCGGGTGGTGAAACGGTCTTCCAGTTGCTGCAGAACATCGGCGTGGGAGAGATCGGAGCAGTCTCGACCGCAGCGTTGAAGATCGGGGCAAGCTCGATTCACCATCGAGTTGCCGCGGCACAGGAACGAAAATGGCCCCGCCGGCGTTTGGTCAGAACAGCCGGTACGGCATTGATCGATCCACACGAAATAGCTGAACTGTGGGAGGCAAGGACGGCCCGATGGATGGCGGTTCGTGAGACACCGCATCATTTGACACCAACGACGTTGGGTAAACACGCGGTCCCGGTCATGCCAGAAACAATTTCTGCCCGGCCGGATGCGGCGATTGGGCGGTTGGCTGGCGTGGTTTCCCACCGTCTGCTCGAGCGATGGGACTTTTCACAGGACCCTTCCAAGCTGCGTGAGCAGGTTGCCCCAGCCGTTCGAGCGGCCATTGGGCCAGATGACCAGTCCTATGCTGAAGCGGTCGCCGAGTCCGTACACAATCTCCTGGTGACGTTCAGCCGATCGGATGCCTATGCACGTCTTCGTTCATCCGAGATCATCGGCCGTGAAGTTCCGTTCGTCATGGCGTGGGGAGATCGGCAGGTCATGGAAGGTGTCATCGACCTCATCTACCGGCTTGACGGAGAGCTCTGGGTCGTCGACTATAAAACGGATACGATATCCGCCGACCAGGCTGTGGCTCGTGCAGACCTGTACCGAACACAGAGCGAGGTGTACAAGGCCGCCGTCCGACAAAGCCTTGCAGTCGACGCCGTTCGATTTCACTGTCTGTTTTTGCGGTGCGCGACGGCAGTAGAATTGTAAAGTAGGGCTCAGTGAAATGGCCAGGATCGCCCCTATCTCATCCGATGCCTTTGCAAAACTGGTTCAGCAGGCGATCGCTGATCTGCCGCCTCCCTACGCCAAGCTGATGGAGTCGATCGCCGTGGTCGTCGAAGAGGAGCCTCCGGAAGACGTGTTGCGAGACTTGGAGATGGACGACGAGAGTGACCTGCTGGGGCTGTATCAAGGCCAGTCGCTGGCGGCCGATTCCTTCTTCAGGCCCGGTGGAGAAGCACCGCCACAGATTTCCATCTATCGTGGACCGATCCTTCGTCTTTGTGAAACTCCTGAGGAAGTGGTGCAGGAAGTCTACGACACCGTGGTCCATGAATTGGGCCATCATGTGGGTTTGGACGATGATGAAATGCCGTATTGAGAGTGTGCGGCGTTCTGTCTGGCTCTTTGGTAACCCAGGACAAGCATGACGGCTCCAAGCAATACCATGGGCAGAGAGAGAATCTGACCCATGGTGATCGGCCCCAAGATAAAACCCAGATGTTGATCCGGTTCACGGAACAGCTCGACGATCAGCCGGCTAAGGCCGTAGCCGGTGATGAAGCTCCAGAATATCGTCCCAGGCGGGGTCGGGCGTCGGTCGATCCACCACAAGGCCGTGAACACCACAAGGCCTTCCAGTGTGGCCTCATAGAGTTGTGAGGGATGGCGGCATATCGGCCCTCCAGTTGGAAAGACCATGCACCAGCTCACGTCCGTCGATCGACCATAGAGTTCGCCGTTGATAAAGTTCCCTATCCGGCCAAATCCCAATCCGATGGGCGTGACGGATGCAGCTAGGTCTGCAGCGATGTAGGTTGGGATCCCCTGCCGTTTACTAAACCAAATCAGCGCGATGATGGTGCCGAGGAGTCCACCGTGGAAGGACATCCCTCCTTCCCACACGGCCAGGAGTTTCAAAGGGTTCTGAATGTAATACGAAAAATTATAGAAGAGTGTGTAGCCGATTCGTCCGCCGAGAAACACGCCGAAGGCGGCATAGACCACCATGTCGTAGATCTGGTCCTTCCGGATAGGCAACTCTTTGCGTGCAACCTTGTATTGAATGAGAAAGTACGCCGCGGTGAGGCCGATCAAGTACATGAGCCCGTACCAGCGCAACTGAATGGGGCCGAGCGCCACGATGACCGGATCGATATCGGGGTAGGGGATGGCCGCGGGGTGACCCATCAATCTGCTTCCGGGATGGTGGACCTTCGTGCGGTGGTCCGATCTCGTGCGGAATGCGAATGTTCCGTCATCTTCATTAACTTTTGCGACCTATCATGGACTTTCCGCTGGATCATACGGGGGCTCACGTGTCATTGCAAGCCACGGTTAAGATTAGAAATTGTTAAATTTAGACCCTGTGAATCGGCTACCATGGCCGATTTACAAGAATGTACAGCGCGAGAGTGTTGGATTTCTGAAACGGCTGTGTCATGACCTGTCGAGAAAATGAGACCCTTTATTAGGCGCTCTTAATCGCTGTCGGTTCGCACCCCCGATTTTTCATGGAAACCGCTTTACCTACGGATATTTTCATCTTGGCACAGAGCATGCTGATAGGCATTGGTCATAGGAAGAGATAGAGGACAGTCTTCCACCATCCATTATCATGAGGGAGGTTGCCATGTCGGAGCAAGGAAATCAGGTCGCCAAGGCAGCAGCATTCATTGCCGGTGGGGCGGTCATCGGAGCAGGACTCGGGCTTCTCTTTGCTCCACAGACCGGCGCAGAAACTCGTCGAAGCATCAGCCGCTATGCGCGTAAGGCGCAGGTCCAAACTACGCGCTGGGGTCGGGCGGTCAAGTCGGGCGTTGAGGAAGTGCTGGATCGAAAATCTGCAAGAGAGAAGAGCTGTGAAGAAGAGCGGCCGCAACTCACTGCGGTCTTGAACTAGTCCGAAGATCGTCGGTAGCAGATCGGCCCGTCGCTCTCTCCTCCGTCGGCACGGGTTGTCTGCTACCGATGGTCCACGGAAATCTGAATACTGATGGCCCCGGCCAGTTCCCCTACTTGAGCGCCCTCTCTCGGATAGCCGGAAATATCAAGGATCCCTTTGGGGTTCCCGTGGCACGTGAGGCAATCCTCAGAATAGTAGATCGGCATCATGGTTCTGAGGAGCCGCCCACCGTCGAGCCATTCGACAATCGGTGTCGTCGAGGCCGGTTGGCTTGCAAGCCGCTTCAGCACTCGTACCTCATACTCATCCGGATCACTTTTCAAGTTCCTCGGATTGAGAGTGGTCTGTTTGATCGTCACCTTCGAGCGCTTTGAGAATTTCCGCGCCGCCTGACTGCCGAATGAGGCCGGGATAAAGTTTTTATACCCGATGCCTCGTTGGTTGATTACCAACTGGGCATCGGCGACCACCTCTTTGCTCGCGAGGAGCAGCATGGTCAGCAGATCTTTAGTCGCGGAAGGGAGTGAGGAAGGAGGATGTTTCATATCAATGCGTGTCTGCTGCAAGAACTCATTGAGGACCAGTCGTTCAAAGACCTCAGGAGTGAATTCCTTATCGGCTTTCGCCGGATCGTTGATTAACGTCTGATTTCGCTCGACGACGACGCGCCCTGCATTGAGAAATGTCGCAAGGAGCTCCGCAGTCTGTTCAACCTCGCTCTGAGAGGTCTGTGCCCAGATGCTCTGGGATCCTATGAGCGTGAAGACCAGGCCGAGAGAAAGACAGGCTTTCGGGAGCCTTTGACATGGGACTCTTTCGGCTGTGCAGTACCAGACCACAAATGAGGGTCTCACTAGTTCAGAGAACTATGATCACTCTATGGCAAGGAATCGGCAGGTCTACTGATCGACATGGCCTGGCGTCCAAATCTGTTCGCAATACTAAGATAAAGCGGTCGGAAAGCAACGGTCCGAGAATGGTCTATTTTCCTTTGTTTTCCCATTTTTCATTCGGTATAGAAAGCTTTGCAGAGTCCTACCTAAAGACAAACCTTGACGTTGGACGTGTAAATAGTTACATTCCCCTCCCCAATCTTGGACCACTTCGACTAAACAACAGGGAACACGACCATGAGTCACACAGGCAAATGCCCTCACTGCAATCAGACCCTACAGAAGGTAAGTTTTGAGCACCTGCCTATCCATCAAGGCAACCAGAAGAAATGGATCGGCGCAAGCATGGTCTGTCCATTCTGTCAGCGGATTTTGAACGTGTCCGTAGATCCAATCGCGTTACGGAACGATATTGTGAATCAAGTTGTCGATCACTTGAAGAGAGAGAAGTAGTATTGCCTAAGACCTCATTCTCAAACCGTTGTAACAGTGGTCACCAGTTGCAACCCATGGCGCAACTCGTTCCCTCACCAGCCATTCCAAGCGAACCGGCACCTCCTCTTCTTCAGCCCCCACCCTGGCATTCTCGATTGTCCCCTCGATAGCTAGGCCATGGCCCGGTTGGGCCGTTGCTGGGGGAGAGGTAGGTCACGCGAGCAATGGTCACGACTCTCTAGCTGTTGCCTAACGAACATTCAAACCAATTTTTTAGACTGAGCCACAACCAGCTTATGGCTGGGGGGACTCAATGATGGCCAATACCGTCAGGGAGTTCTTCCGCACCCTCGCACCATCTCACGACACACAGCAAGAGCTATCCTCGGCAAAAGGAGACATCTGGACTCAGATCATGATGGATCATGGTGTGTTATGGTGTTTGGCAGCCCCTTGGCACCACAAGTGCCCGATGCTCCATTGTGTTGGTTTGCATTGAGGCCGAGGCCAACCTGCTCCAGAGGCTTTCTCCTTCGGAATGCTAGCAAGTCTGCCAGGATTTCGGTGATAATTCGACTCAGGCGGTTGATCTCGTCAACTGACGGAGCATCCCCACCTGCCCCCATCTTTCGATTGAAGCAACGGACAGGCTTTCCCTCGCTGATACACCAGAGCGAGTCCAATAACTCGTTTCTTCTACTGGCAACGCTTTCGATCCTATTCAGAATAAGCCGAAAGTCCTCGCGGTCCTGCTCTTTGTATAACAGCCAGTCCGTGCTGGAGCGTAATTTCTCTACCAGGTGCTTGGTAGGCACATCCTGGGTCAGAACAAGAGCCGTCCGTGTCGAAAGCCCCCATGCTTCCCAGCCAAAACTCTCCAATGAGATATGGAGTAAGGAAAAACGGATGGTCAGTTTGCCCAGGGCCTTCTCATAGGGGGCCTCAAGTTGTTTGTGTGCTCGTAAACTCCTGTCCAGCTCGCGGAACGCGTCAGCAGCAACGTCATGATCCTTGCTCACCATCCCAATCCTTTCATGTTTGCTCCTCATTATCGGCTGGCTTGTCGACGAGAGAATCCGGTGCCCGAACTGCGAGCAAAGAATGAGCCACGGCGTTTTTGCAGAAATGGCGTGAATTCACATGCATTGTCGTAGGTCTTGTAAATAATAGGTGCGATGAAGTGAATCACTTTGATGCACATAGAATACAAATGGATTCATCCTTCCTTGCGAACGCCATTGCCTGATCCGGCCAGCCTTCGTCCAATCGGTACAGCATCGTACTAATCTCCTAGCACGTTCCTGTCCGGCACGCCCTCCGCCCTCAAGAGCGCCTAGATGGTGACATCGTTGCGCATTTCTCATTCACTTGATTTATCGAGACTCAGACCTAAGGGCGTTGCGTCTGTGCGGTTTGTCGCCTGTGCGGATGTGCGACTCTGCACGGTGATTCACAATAATACACGTAAATATTACTTCCCCTTGAGGCACGCAAAATCAACTTGTAACTGGCTTCGATTAGTGTGTCTTCCGTATCGGCTCGCGGTGTGAGAAAAGAGAGGTCTGCAGCTTCTCTGTTCACGCTTCGAACCACGAGCCAATGCCACAGCTGTGCAGCCAACGAAGGCATAATCCGGCGGATCCGTCCGCCTCACTGTGGCCGGCGGTGTTTGGCGCAGTGAAGATAATGTGAAAAAGGAGGCGCTAATGCGTGTGAACAAGCGGACAGCCAAGTGGAATGTGATCAGTGCGACCGGAATGGTGGCGATTGCGATGATGGGACTCCAGCCGGCGGTTGCGGGACCTCTCACACCGGTGTCGGCTGCCAATCCGAAGGCACCAGGCCTGGCTTCTCCCAATGTACTCTCCCCGGAATTCCGAGAAGTGACCGTCGCGCAAGGCAGTACACCGCTGGAGAATGGCTCCAACAGCACGAGCCGCTACTATGGATATAGCAACGATGGACCGATGGTTCCCACACCTGGGGACCTCCCATCATCCACTCACAAAGTCGAGGCGACCAAAACTGAGCCGGACAAGAATACCTATCTCGTCCTTGACGGTATTCGTGGAGCCGATCCCAATTACAATTATGGGAAGCGTTTTCTGTTTCAAGGGCATGAAAACGGCGCCAATGGACAAGGGATTCTCACGCGGATTAATCTCGACGCCGACGGTGCGCATCGAGTCACCTTGCTGGCTGAGACCGATAAGAATGGAAATCCGTTGAAGACGATCGATGGCTCGACCTGGTATCCCTTCTCACAGCGTCTGCTCTTTTCTTCCGAGGTGTCCGGCACCGGGCGCATCTACCAGGCGAATCTCGAAGTTCCGGCTGTTGTCGAGGACCTTTCGAGCGTGATGGGACTCGGAGGCTATGAGGGGCTGCAGGCAGACAACGTTGGAAATATCATCATCATTGAAGACGTCGGCGGAAAAGCGGGTGCGACGAATGACCATGCGAAACAACCGAACAGCTTCGTCTATCGATTCGTTCCGAAAAACCCGAGCAATCTCTTAACAGGTGGGAAGCTGCAAGCCTTGCAAGTGAAGTCGTTACGAACAGGGACGCCGATCGCCTTTCATGACGGACAGGCCGATGCGGATATTCTCTCGGATGACGTGTTGGATCTGCACACATACGGGAAAGTCTTCGACGCGCAGTGGATTACCCTTCACGATACGGATGTTCAGGGCGCTGTTGCGTTCGATGCCAATAAAGCGGCGAAAGACAATGGGGCCACGCCCTTCAAACGACCGGAAAATGGCCAGTTCAGACCACTATCGAACTTCACTGAATTTTATTTCGATGAAACGGGCGATACCGACTCTCGCACGCAGGCAGGATCGGTCTACGGCGGATTCGGATCCATCATGAAGCTCATGCAGAATCCGCACAATGATAAAGCCAGGCTCACCATGTTCTACAGAGGTGATCTCGATCACACCGGCTTGGACAATGTGGGGTTCCTCACAGCCAATAAGATCGTGTTCGTCGAAGACCGGGGTGATACCTTGCATACGCAACATAATGCCCTCGATTCGGCTTGGATCTTCGATGTCCGCACCGATTACAGCAACTCGGCAAATCAACCGGTCCGCATGTTGGCTGAAGGCCGCGATGCCGCTGCGACCACGGATTCGGCCTTCAGCGGAATGTCCGGCTTTCAAAACGATGGGGATAACGAAATAACCGGCTTCCATGTGTCGGATGGTGATGCGTCCGTCCAGGGCCTGCTGGGGGCCAAGGCTCCGTTACCATTCTTGTTTGGCTGGA
>CAZNBG010000030.1:0-15367 GCA_964570915.1 uncultured Nitrospira sp.
TTAACACGGTAAAACAATGTTTCATTGTGGGCAGAATAGGGGTTGGGAGGTGGGGTTTCTTTTGACCGGGGTTTTCTTTTTGGGAAACAATCGTTTTGGGGAGAGGCGGGGTCAAGGACATTATTTCCATCTTGGGTAACGTCAAAATTGCCTTATTCGATACCATTCATACTGCCCGTGTTGGGGAAAGTTGTACGTAATACTACTGGCATATCGGAAGTGTCTCTGGTCTTGGACCTAACCTCGAGCTCTCGTGCTCCAAATCCGGGGCCTCTGCCCGCTGCCTTTTGGCTGTCCGGAAGGGGTGTGACGACACTGTAAAGAAAGAGGACTTAACGAACCTCGAGGCAGGTCTGATTCAGCACGATCTGGATGAGATTATCGAACAATTTCCAGCCCTCCCACTTCTTCCAGGTAGGCTCAGCACACATGATCGTGAATATTTGATGATCCCCATCCAGGTGGATCAGCCTGAGAACTGGTAATAAGTGTAATAAGTAAGACTGTCCATCTGCCCACATTTGTCGCACCTCCCCTTCATGCTGACCGAACGGAGGTGACGGATCCTTCCCCAGTAAAATGGTATCTCATTCTCACTCCTGGGTCCTACAAACGATAAGAGGTCTGAACATCTCGAACAGTATTTAAGCGTCATCGTCATGATTGCGCCATTTTTTCTGGTCCGCTAAGGTGAATGCCCTTGAAGAAGGGGCTCAGCCTAAGAGGACTCGACGGGTTCGCTCACTCGTTCAAGATTTTCCCGTACGCATTCGCTGTTCGATTCACACAAAAGCAAAACAGAGCTCCCTCCAGGTCCTGCCACCACGGCGTAAACCGCACGGCCCGTCCGGTCAGCTTGGACAGCACCCGTTCCGTGTAATACACGACCGGGTAGCGCCGCGCCGACTTCATCATGAGCATCGTATTGACCCAGTGCACGAACGGCCAGCATGCGCTCACCGGCCGGGTCAGGATGTGTTCGTCCGCCAAGTACCGCAAGAATTCCTGCCGTAGCGCGCTGCCGTAGGGTCTCGATGGCCCGGGGAACAGGACCACGGACCCCATTTTCGATTGACCGAAGGCCTGCCGGGGGACGCCGGCTTCCTCGGCCATCCGTCTCGCGATCGGCCGATCATAGGCATTGCCCAATCGCCATGGCTCCATCTCGGCTGATTCCGTAATCGCGACGATGTCTTCTTTTCTCCTGGCGCCGATGAACGGCACGGGGAGGTGTATAAAGCCGACCACCAACCGGAGCTCAGCCATGCCGTGGCCGCCCAGATCCCATTTTCTCAATTCCGAATCCAAATACGCCCGCTGGCCTAAACACGCTTTCGTGTACCAGATTTCCCCATGCGTTCCGGTCAGCAGCACCCCGACCTTCGAGATGTGCTTCCCGATGTCCTTCAGATTCGCATCCTGGTTGTGATGGAGCCCACAATAATAGAGGTACTCTTGATCGAATTCCTCGGTGAACGCGCGCCGATTGAGCCGAATGCACGTCAGCCCGAGCACTTCGCAAATGGCGCTCCCATCATCATCCGGCAACTCCCCCTCGTCTTGATGGGCGAGCACCCCGACTTGCTTGGCTTGGGTGACGGTAAAGACCTTGTCAATCCCATAGGTCCGGGCAATGGCATTCACCGCCGTCGTGTCGTATCCCTTCGATTGGGTGGACCAGATGTCCAGCGGCTGGGTGCGCTGCCGATCTCGCGCGTTGGCCGCGATCAGGGCATAGTTATCCTGGAGATAATTCCGGTACTCCTTAAACCCGCTGAACCGGGGCGGCAGGCGCTTGTCTGATTCAGCGAGGCTCGTGCTCGTGACGTCCAGGTTTCGGTACATCTGCCGCCGCACCATGCCGCGCGTGGTCGGAATGTCTCGTCGATACCGGTTGATGCCTTCCATGATCGAATCACAGATGTCTGGATACCCGAGATACCGAGGATCGAGGGCATCCCCGATGGCCCCCAGCAGCAGCGGCAGGGAGTTCGAGACCGTGACCTGGCCCGGCGCTTCGGCATAGTACAGGTAATCGGTCGTGCAGGCACTGGTGACGAAGCGAATGGACTCCCCCCTGAGGAGGCCGCCAGTCCCGAACACGCAGTCGGTGTCACTGAAGTCCCCCTCCTCGAACCGGCCGTTCCACACCCCCTCGATGAAGAACTGCGCCCGCACTTCCACGCCGGAGCCGTGCTGCACGGTCACGACGTGCTGCGTCTGCTCGACGGCCGCCACCCAGGCGAGCGGGGGTAATGACCGATTGGCTCGTGCGTTCAGTTGCATGTGGATACCAGAAGGAGGTCAATTACATCCCGCAATACATTAAGAAGAATCGAATGGTCAGTCCTCTACTCTCAACTCCATTTCTCCCCTAGCTTCCTGTCCCAGCTATCCGGACGCAATATCAGCGCTCCGGACGTCGGCGTCAACGTAAATTCCCCGAAGTATATTCTCCCATCAATGTTGTATAAATCGACGCGCACAAAATCAAAGCCTGCCGATAGCTGCGCAGCCACTGCAAGCATTCGCTCAAAGTCGATGGGTTTGGGAATAGGAGGCCTGGCGACGCCCTCTCTGTAATAGAGATCCAATAAATCCCAATGGATATCAAAGAACGGATTGATGTCATGGGCGTGATTGTCCACCTGAATGACCTCAGGCACTCCGTTGAAACACCAGAACCTGTAATCGAGAGGTCCGTGACCGTCCTGAGTTCTCAGATACTCTTCGATTATGATCTTCGGCTTGATGTCATAGTATTGAGCCTCTCGCGCCGACCAATAGAAATTCTTCTTCAACCAAAGAGACAGCTTATTGACGATATCCGCTCGATCGGCGGCTCCCTTGACCACGATGACCTGCGCACTCCCGTGATTGGTCTTGATCACATACTCTCCGGGCAAACTATCAAATGGAATCGCTCGAGGATCTTCTCCGTGCCAGAACAGTTTCACCACATGCTGTTCCCCCACTTTGCTCGCCACCAATGCCCGCGCGGCATATTTGTCCGACACCTGGGTGAAATGTGGATTCGGCTTTCGATTCAAATCGATCATTCTACAGAAGAGCTTTTCAGTAAAAGTCTGCGGACTTCTCACATTGAGCTGCTTTCCATGTACGCGAACATATCGCTGTAACAAAATGGCTTCGCCTTCGGATCGGCGCACCAACCTACGCTTCAAGTTACGCAATTTGTCAAAAACAGAATGAATCCACGTGCGTTGCAACCTATCCCGAACAGCCGCGCCCCATGTTGTTTGGACAAAATGTTCCATCCCTAAACGAAGCCTCGTGGTGTGTGGATACCTCCACTAGGAACACGTCACGTCAAGAGCAGCAACCGAGGGCGCATATGCAGCAGGCAAGCTGTGGAGATCCTGCTGATGTCGAATCATTATTCGTGGCGCACTCTAGGACGTTGCGACATAAGCCGCTTCTCTCGCATTATCTGGTCGTTGTCCTCTCGGGGGAATGGGCCAGTTTTCTCGTCATCTTCTTGAAACTATCCAGCGGATTCAGGACCAATCTGAGCAGTCTAACAAATACGGCCTTGGCAATCCGAGCCATACTCAATGAATAGCCGAGTCTGCGCTGAGCATTCCGGTGATACTCCCAAAACCCTTTCTCATTCTTACGGAATACCCGGGATCCCAAGAACGTGTAATAGTCGCCCATTCGTGTGCTGAACCTTGCGTCGTATTCCTTCTCGCTCAAGTACTCCCGCCCATACTTTATCAGGTGTTCAAACCTTGCCACGTGAGAGGTGCCAAAGCGACCGTCCCGATCCGTCTCCGATTCGGAATGTGAGCGTGAGAAGGTCAACATTTGGTGGACGAAACCGAAGTCGCGATTTCTGAGAATATCGAGGCAGGCTTCCATATCGCAATGAGGATTGGACACATTGAAAAAGGTTGGGCGCTTTCTCACCTCATCGGCATGAATCAGCATCGACGATGGGGACCCAAAAACGGACGGCAGCCCAAGGAGGGTCTTACGGCAAATTTCATGACCGGGAATCATCGTATGCGCATATGGTAGGGCCTGCACCATTATCCGGGTATTCGTAAGCCGATAGGCACTCACGATTGCGATAGTGGGATGAGCCTCAGCCAATTCGACCATTTTCATGAGGCATTCCGGGAACAACCAGTCATCGGCATGGACCACCTTACAATACTTGCCGTTCGGTGACATTTGTCGAAACGCGATATTTCCATTCTGGAGGGAGCCGACGAATTCCGTATTGTTATGGATGCGAATCCGCTTATCCTTTTCAGCGTAGGTCTCGGCGATTTCAAGCGTTCGATCGGTACTGCAATTATTGACGATGCAATATTCCCAATTCTGATAGGTTTGCGCGAGCACACTCTCAATGCATTCCACCAGATATTTCTCGCCGTTGTAGACCGGCGTCAGCACACTCACTAAAGGCTGTGATTCCGGCTTCATATTCTCTTCTTCCAACAGGTATCGAACTTTAAGGCCACTGAAGAGGCGCCAAACAAACAGATCGATGAAGACGGGTTCGGTTGATCATTGCTTCGCATGTAGCGATCTCGCCTTGGTGAGCATCCTCCCAAGAGATCACCCTTCACTACGACTCCTTCCAGATTCACCGTTCTTCTTTTTCTCCATGATATCCAAGACAATCTTCTTATACGCTTCCGAGAAGTTTTCTCTCGTATGACGTGCCCTCGCAAACTCCCAGGTTTTTCGGGCCATGCGCTGCAGCTGTTCGGCAGGAAGCCCGGAAATCATTCGGACGGTATTCTTGATTGTCTCGATGGAATGATCCTTTAGAACAACACCGAAATCATCCACGTCAACGCTCGCTTCATAGCTTACAATCGGAATCATCCCTGCGTGCATGCATGCGATCACGCTTCCTCCGCCGGCTTCAGAACAAGACGGATAGACAAGTCCCAGGCACTTGTTGGCGATCTCAGCAAACTCAGGACCATTCACATCGACCCATCTGAACGCGTGAATACTCGGAGTTTGATACAGCTCTTTATAGTACGCCTTCACAAAGTCCTGTTCTTGCTGTAATGGACCACACACGTACAGATGGCAATCCGGCATTTCGGCAAAAGCTTCCAGCACCAAGTCCAATCCTTTATGGACCAAGCCATCGCTGCCGAACCATAGAAAATGAGATCGGCAAGCGTCGTAATTCTTGTCCTCCGGCCAGGGGAAGAGAGCACACGCGGATATCGGGACTCTGAAAATCGGTTTATTCACATATCGATAGGTATCAAGAGTAAACTGGTTTCCATAGGTGACACCATAGTCTGCATTTTCAATCGCAAGATTGTGCTCAATGATTCGATGGCTTTGCCTTATTGTTACTCCTTTTCTTTGTTGCAGTTCTATTTTTCGCAGATATGTCGCATGATTATTAAATACCCAGTGAGCCGTATCCAGATGTGCGATTTTGACACAGTCACGCTTGAGCAGCCCGGCAAGTCGATCAAAATTGATGCGGTGTCCGATGAAAAACGAATAGTGTTTCTCCGGAACAAATGTCTTATTGCGCGAATCAATCACGTCAACGGAATATCCCAGATCTAAAAATGTCCTTGCGATCTGAAAGCAATCCCAATATTGGGTGTGAGAATTGGGCATCGGCTCACCCGGCTTCAGCAAAAACGGGTCGACGAGCCAGGAGAGGAGCACCTCTCCTGTGGAAGGGTTTTCAGGCTGAAGCGATACGACTTTTCTGAATCGAGGTCTCGTGATCGATACACCGAATTTCCCCAGGCTGTCTTTGATCCATTCCTTCATAGTTTGCTTGATCGGCGGGTTATAGGAGGGAGAGGGATTCATCTTAATGAAGTTCGTGGGAAATGCGCGCCCGCGATTTTTCTCGCTTTCTTGAGAAACCTCCTTTATGAACAATTCTTTTTTGAACCATTCCCAGTCGCCATACCACGTCCAACATTTGTTCCTTATGTAAATATGCTTGATCTCGTGCGCCAAGGATTTATTCGTTTGAAAGGCCACATATTCGAAACGAAAACGATCGACGTGGCTGGACATCAATTTGAACGACTTATTGCTGACATAATTGGAATACCATAAGTTGAATCCGAGCTCAGCCTGCAAGCTTTTGATAACGCGATACACCTGTACATGTTCTTCGTGCCCATATTCGCCCCAAGGATTATGGGTATATACATTGCGATAACCGCTCAATCGTTTCTCAAGCCGCCCTCTCAGCTCTTCATAGTTCCGCTTGTACTGCTCATACCTATCGGGAATACTCTGGTCTACGATCTCGATTCCATACTTCGTGGCCACCGGATTCTGCCAATCCGCGCTTTCAAACACATCCGACTGATCAATATTAAGGCAGGATATATTCTTTAACGGATATTCCTCCAGACTTTTCCGCCTTCCGATACTCCACCAAGGGTACCGCTTAGCCTCTAGAAAGCAGACAACCACATCATTCACTTTGTCCAGGATGGAACTGAACCACAACACCTCGTCATCCGGATGTGCGACAACAACGATCGAGTGTTCCAATACGCTCGGAACAGCAGCACGAGTGCTCGCCACCATTGTAGCCCTTTGAGTAGCAGGCCGTGAAAGATGAGCTGTCGGCAATCCTCGGCTCACCCTATGGCTTTACTTCCGCGGTACCGTTCAACACCTGTTGATACAACTGGATATACCGCTGCGCCTGACGATTGACGGAATACTCTTCCAAAGCAATTCTTCGGCAGTGTTGGCGCATCTCACTACGCAAGGTCTCATTCTCAAGCAGTTCAATGATATGGTTCCGAAATCCGTCTACGTCCTCCGGATTCGACAATAAACCAGTCACCTTATGACGAGCAAGATCGGGTACGCCACCAACCCTTTGGGACACCACCGGTGTTCCACAGGCAATACTTTCCAACAACACATTAGGAAAGGACTCGGCACGGGTCGGCGAGACAAAGCAGTCCGCGGCTGAATAACACATCACCTTGAGCAAATCACTCCCGACGTACCCCAAATAAATGACTTGCATTCCGAGTGAGCTGGCGAGCTTTTCCCCTTGCCGCCCCAGAAGCAAAATCACCGTTTCAGCCTTCAGCGATTCGGGCAAGCCCTGCACGGCTTTGATGAACAAATCCCCTCCCTTCAAACGGCTCGTGAGATGCGTCACCATAAACATCAGAACTTTTTTCCCTTTTGGTATATTGAGCACCGAACGACACAGTTCCTGGTCACGAGGTTGATACATCTCCGTATCAATTCCGTTGGGGATGTGATGGATAGGAAAACGGCTGAGCATGCTCTGTCTCGCCATGTCAATCATCCAGGTGCTTTGCGCCACAATCGCAAGCTGAGAGCGGCTGAAGGACCAATTCTTGAGTTTCCAGGCCAAGTGCGTATTGTCGACAGTGATTGCGGGAAAGGTATTCGGATAGGGACATTGTCCACAACCGGTCTTCCAGCGTTCACAATCCAAACTATGAAAGCAGTGTCCCGTAAAACTCATCATGTCACGGAGTACGAAAACGGTCGGCTTATTTCGAGTGAGCGCCGGAAGAGAGAGATAGGAACAGGACCCGTAGATATTATGCATCGTAAGCACGTCTGCATCCAAGAACGCTCTATTCGTGAGGATCTCGCGATGCGTCGGATCGAGCAGCCCTTCCAGTCCCATCCTTCTCGAAATATTCTTCAGATACTGTGTTGCCCGTGTCCCTATTCGTGGAGCCTGCAATTTTATGATGTCATCAGGCGCCCCAATCGGCCATTTGGCCGTGCACAACACTTCAGAATGCACCCCAGCATCTTTCAACCCGCAATGCAGACGGTTCAGTGAAATCGTGCCCCCATCACCATCCACGAGTCCCTCTGTGAGGTGGAGAACCTTCATATTACCCTTCTCTTCATGCCTCTCGTGAGATTTGAGCTGAGCCCACCATCGCTTCGGTTCACGACATCACCCCCCGGACAAAGTCCGGAATTCCGCGGAATGGCCCGTGATGCATTGCCCGAAGCTTGCCTGAACAGTCGCTGATCGAATATCGCGATTCAATTTTGAAATAGGCTCTCGGAAACCTTCACGGCACTTGATCGGTTTCGTTCATTCGGATGACCTTCCACTCAAGCACAGGAGAAACAATGCCCAAGCGGTGGGGATTCAAGGTATACCCCATCTCCGACACGTCGAACCTTAATACCGCCTCTTGGCGCTCGAAGATTTTTACATCCTCGATAAATGCGACCAATGATACTGAATACCGGCCGGGCCGGAGCAGAGATGGAGGAATCTTAGCGGTGGCAAGATATCGACCTGGATCTCTCACGCGATCCTGCCATTCAGGCAAGTCGGTTTCCATTGACTCAAATACCAAATGATTCATGGAGTCAAAAAGGTGAAACGTCACGGCAAGGTTTCCTATTGGAGCCCTCACGTCGTATGCAACCTCGATCAGCAGCGGGTCGTTAAAGGTCACGACGGATGGAGATTGCTTATCGATCGACAACAACCGTGCGGATCGCAATTGGACGGGCAGATTCGGCTTAATGGATGCGCTTGACCAGTCCGATTTGACTTCCGTTCCGAGGGCTGAAGCCAAATACTCGGTCACCACTTCAACGGAAGAACCGATTCGTTTCAACCGTCCATTTTCCAGTTGCACGCCTCTTCCACACAGCTGGGTAATCGCTCCCATGTTGTGACTGACAAAAATAACCGTTCGTCCCTCTTTGGCCACCCCTTCCATTTTGCCGAGACATTTTTTCTGAAACCGCACATCTCCCACCGCCAGTACCTCATCGACCAGCAGAATTTCCGGCTCGAGATGCGCCGCGACGGCAAAAGCCAGCTTCAGATACATACCGCTCGAGTAGTGTTTCACGGGGGTATCGATGAATTTCTCAATTTCTGAGAAGTCGACGATTTCATCGAACTTCCTCTCGATCTCCGCCCGTTTCATGCCGAGGATCGTTCCATTGAGATAAATATTCTCCCGCCCCGTCAACTCCGGATGAAATCCGGTCCCCACCTCCAATAGAGAGGCCACCCGTCCATGGATTTCAGCGAATCCGTTCGTCGGCTCGGTGATCCGCGAAAGTATCTTCAACAGGGTGCTTTTTCCGGCACCGTTGCCGCCGATAATACCGATGACTTCACCCTGCTTTATCTCAAAGGAGACGTCCTTCAACGCCCAGATCGTCTCAGACGATTCAACCGCACCTGCCCCCCCTCTCAATAACCTTCCCGCTTTGCTGAACGGGAGGGTCATCGCCGAAGTCAACGTATCCCGCAGGGTTTGATACCGTTCTCGTTTCCCGATACGATATTGTTTACCGATCCCTTCCACTCGTATTGCAATGTCGCCCATGTGTGCATCCATTTCGTAATGTTTCAGTTCGCCGTCATTTTGAACGACCGCCGAAAGTGCAGCGCGGCCCGAAACCAGACCCGCCGGATTGATTACCGCATTCCATCGAGACCGATTTTAATCGTGATATCCAAGAGTCTGGCGCAAATCCTAACAATTCTACCACCATAGCCCGTTTCCAACCACCTATCGCCCATCCCGAATTTCCGAAATGCCTACTTCAGGCATATTTTCCTTCATATCCCAGAAAAGGCCGTCGGATGGCTCCTCTTAGCCTAGCCTCCAGGGCATGATGCACTCCGTTTCTAATCCATAGCCTAGATGCCCTCGACGCAGAAGAGATCTATGAGCAGGATAAGAACGCCGTGTGACACCTAACCCATTTGGTGAAACGACGCTCAGCCAAACATCGCTCGGAAATCTGCGGCTACCCTCTCGTAGAGATGCTGATTAAGGCTGTGGGGTTTCGGGGGAGCCGAAAGAGCCTCCGCCAACCTGTCCATGTCCTGCTCCTGAAACGGATCGCCTACCAGACAAAGGTCCTTCACTTGTGCCGGGAGCCGATCCGCGAGTTTTGGAAGCACTATGACATGACATCCGGCAGCGAGGCCATCAAGTACCGTGGTCTTAAACCCAAAACCCAACGGGGTCAACACCGCCAACGCGCGTGACTGACAAAGAAGGTCCCAGGGCTCTCGACATTCACGCACAATTTCGATGTGTTTGCTCACCTCCGGCACCTTCCGATGCCATTGAGACCACCACGTCAATAAGTACGACCACTGCTCAGCCATCCGCTCGGAGAGTTCTCTCGCGAGCCTGTTAAAATTGACGACGTTGGCCATTCCGGATGGATCGAAATTTCCACCCATGGATATGATAGAGCTTCTCCGATGATTCCAGGTTTGAATATCAACATCCGGCCGAAGATACGGCCAAGGAGAATAGTACGGCAAATACCGGATGCTCGCGTTTCCTCGCAACCATCCCCAGTAGTGCTGATCGTCCCACTCACTGATTCCCAGCAAGGTGTCGGCTATCTGTCGACAGTGTGCATCCCGTCGAGCCAACTGAATGAGCCTCCACCAATTCTTGATGTTCACATATTCCCGTTTGGACGCGATGATCTTGCGGTGGAAATAGTGATACGCTTCGGCGTTATGGGTTCGGACGAATATTTTTGCCCGAGGCTGTTTGCTCCTCAACGCGACCAAAAGCTCAGGCCACCCGCTATACTCCATCAGCAGATGCGTAATATCTGAGCCCATGTGCTCCAATAAGGTGATCGGATTATCCGGATCGAACACGATATGCTTGTAGGTGACTCCGGCACGATCCAAGGCCAGGCGATTCGCCTCCACGGCTTTCCAATTGCCCGCCCCATACTCTTTTTGATTTATGAAATTCGGCACCGCATACAGAAGCTTACTTGAACTCTCCGTCATCACGGCTGCCCTCATAGCTAGGAAAGAATGGAGTAAACCTCGTGCCTTACCTCAGAATTACAAATCAGCCCATCGTTCACCGTCGTCCACCCGCCACATATGTGTCACGTCCATCGTCTAGAGCCAGCTATAGCCACACATAGGATGCTGTTGGACCACTACCGAGGCAGTTTCAAATGCAAGGAGAGCAGGATACGTTTTTTTGAAGACCTGTACGACGCTTAGGATCACGCAGGTGTTCACAGCTCCTCAGACCACGACGGCAATCCCGACAGAACGGCTGATCGGCTTCTGAAAGAAGTTTCATCGCAGGTTTTGCTGTGTTCCGGATCTGCCGGAGCTGGAGCGACTCCTTCTCGTACCGCACCCAGCAATGACCTTCTCATGTTTTGCGGCGCAACCAACACGACTGTACCGGAACCCGTCAGTGCACCTCTGCACGATTCCCCTTCAGTCTTTGCAAGCGTGCCCGTATCTGCAATCGGCTCCGCAACTTCGTGAGTAGCTTCCTGATTGGGCCCATCCGGACGATGATCACGTTCCTATTGAATCTCTCTACCGATCCAAGGGAAAACTTGTATTTTTCGGTCCCTCTTCCGAAGTCACAAATTCTAAATCCATTCTCGATTGCATATTGAATCGCAAATAAGCACCAGATATTGCCCGGAGAATATTGCGCATACTGATAATTCGCTGCAATTTTTAAGATGCAGAAGGTTTTTCTGGCGGTATCGACAAATACTGCACCCGCTGCAATCGGCGTTTCTCCATCCCATACAATATTCAACCAAAGCCGATTGTCTTCGAAGCAGGAACGGAGAAATGAACGCTTGATGTTGATCACATCTTCAAGTCTAAGATCCATATAGTGATCGTCATTTTTTAGCCCCCAGCGCGCTTGCCAAAGCGACAGCAGGGTTTCAATGTGAGACTCGGCGTTGCCGCTCTGGATTTCGGTCACATGAAACCCCTCCAGCCGTCTGACTTTATTGAGGTCATTTCGTAAACCCTTGCGGGTGCTGTTGCCGAGAACCGTATTAAAGTACTGATCCCAATTGTCAGGCAACGGAATGTACGGGCATGAAGGCCCCTTCGTTTCCTGAATGCTGATCCGCTTTGAGGATAAATGTTGGAGGAACAGATCCAAACGTGGGTCAAATACATTCAACAACTGAAGCGTGTCCCATTTCAGCTGTTCCCTTACGAAGACCGCCATGGCAGGAATGGCTTCTGCGACATATTCAGGCAAGCACACAAATCCTGTGTGATCTGCATGGGGATAGCCCCCCATCGATAGAATATTCCTCGACTCTTTCGTGCGGGCGGAAAACGCCATAAACGCCACATACGGTTCGCTCTCACCCGTAATTTGAATGGGGACGCCTCGCGCGTGGTTTGTCTGACCACATTGCCCTGGACCATCTTGTTGGACCCCCAATACCAGCCACTTGCGAGGAGTACTTTCTAACCACCCACAAAGCCATGCCCATGAATCAAAGACGGTTACATCCGGATCGATGGCATAGATATCATTCCACGTTTTTCGCAGTTCATGAAAGCGGCCTATGTCTTCGATAATTGTTACTTTCATTCCTGAAACTCAGATCACATCCGCAAATGTCTTTTCCAGACGCCGGAAGTAGAATGTTCCGCTCACTAAAATAGCCAGCGCGGCCAGAGCGGAAACAATGATCATCGGTCCTGGCGCGGTGGCCGTCCCAAGCAACGCCCAACGGAATCCCTCGACCACTCCGACCATTGGATTGATGCTATACAGCGTCCGCCAGGGTTCGGACAATAGGCTGCTCGGATATGCGATGGGAGTTGCAAAAAGCCAGAATTGAGTCAGGAAAGGAATGGCATGACGGACGTCACGAAACTGAACATTCAAGGCGGAAAGCCAGAGCGACACACCGAGCGAAGTGACCAGTGTGAGCAGAAGCAAGAATGGAAGCCAAATGACGTTGAGCGTGGGAGTGATACCGTAATAGAGTATCATCCCGAGTAGCACGACAAAGGCAATCGTAAAATCGATCAGGCCTGAGGTCACTGCAGCGATAGGGACGGACAGCCTGGGGAAATAGACTTTTTTGATCAAATTCCCGCTTCCAACCAAGCTGTTGGACGCTTGACTCAATCCCTGAGAAAAGAATGTCCACGGAACCAGGGCGGCATAGGCGAAGAGCGGATAAGGGAGTCCATCGGAAGGGATTTTTCCCAATCGTCCAAAGAAGAGGCTAAAGACGATCATCGTGAACACGGGCTGGATAATAGCCCACGCTGCACCGAGCGCCGTCTGTTTGTAGCGCACTTTCACGTCACGCCAAATCAAAAAGTAGAGTAACTCACGATAGGCCCATAACTCTTTCAGTTGAAGAGCCACCCACCCTTTGGACGCCTCGATCCGAACGACCTGAATATTGCCTTCCATGAGATACCTCGTATAGCTACTTATAATACCGCTGAATACCGGGGGCTTTTGACCCTGAACGCTTTGATTTGGCGTTCAGACATATCCCGACCCCGACACGCTCCACTCCAGCGCGGCACGGATGAGCCGCAGCTCCGGAGAGAACCCTTATCATAAGCCTTTGTTGCATTGGCGCTACCTAAAATCACAAAGGATAGGCATGAGTTAATGATCTACGGCGCGCTGGGCTGGAGATACGTCAGGCTATGTTCGATGTGATGGAAACCACAGACGAAATGCACTCCCTCTCAGCATGTCTTAAAAAGTGACCTGCCTTCCTCTCTATACCAATTCACCGTACGTTCCAATCCCATCGATAGGGGAATCCTCGGCTTCCAACCCGTGATGTCGCATGTTTCCGCAATGTTCGCAACACGCGTCTGCTCCATCGGCCTGTCGGGAAACGCACCCCACAATAGCTCTCCCTGTGAGTCTATCCGATCTGCCAATTCTTGGACAATCGCCCGGATCGACACGAGAGCGCCTGACCCTAAATCGACCGTACGCCCCTCCGCATGCGGAGCTAGGCCGGCAGCGAGCAGTCCCTCCACGACGTCTTCAACGTAGATCCAATCAATTTGACGCCGCCCGCTCCCGAGCTTCGGTGATTGCCCGTTTAAAAGAGACAGAGTCACATACGGAATCAATTTGTTCACATCCTTTTGTCCCGGCCCATACACCATGAAAAGCCGTGCCATCACGACAGGAGTCCGGTATAGCGCGTGAAACATGCTCGCATAGCAGCTACTCGCCCACTTCGCGGCCGCATAAGGAGAACAGGGGACGGTCTCGCCTCTATCGGTCACCGGTTCTTCCAACGAACCGGTCAAGACAATGCGCTCGCAGCCTATTTCTGACGCAACCGTCAGCAAGTTCACCGTACTCACCAAATTACTCTCAAAGGTCGGCCGGACTAATTGTAAGTCCCGTGAACCGGCCACGTGACTGGCCAAGTGGAAAATGATATTGGGCTTAATCGTGCCCAGCAGATTTCGCACGGTCAACATGTCTGCGAGGTCGCCGCACCACCAATGTATACAGCCTTCAGTATTAACTTGTACGCTCCGTGAAACGCCGTGGACCTCCACACCTCGGTTACAAAGCGTGCGGCATAAATGCGAGCCGATAAATCCAGCCGCCCCGGTCACAAATATTTTCCGGCCCGTCAGTTGAGAGAATTCCATTCTAGAATTCCTTCAGCCGTCTGCATACGACTCAAGCTGCTGCTGTTTCGCTAATCACACACCGCTTCGAATCTCAGTGCGTCGCGAGAAAAACACCGTCGAGAGTGCGACGACTTTCCCGGCAAGGATGACTTCTGCATGGAGGAACGGTCCAAACAACAGCGTCGTGGCCAACTAAGACAAGAAATGTCATTAACAACGTGGCGGAGGAACATATCGGGAATCCCCGCTGGCGCTTCCGCCGGAGCGTGGGGTTCCAAGCTTACACTAATTCCATTCACCTCTTAGGAAAAATCCCACCGAATGGCGCGAGTACTGATAGTCGAGTGTGCTTGAATCACTCTTAATGTTCGTATAGGCGTACGTGAGATCTCCGGTAATGCTCCTGGTTATTTTGTAACTCAGTTTCGTCACCCCAGTGAAGTTCTGAAACGTCTGATTCGTATTGGGAAACAGCTCATTATAGCCAAACGAGACGTTCCCATCGACAGTGAGCCGTTCATGGAGCCGCTGGCTGATCCCTACCTGTCCGATATTGCTGATTGTCGCTCCACCCGCTAAAAAATATGATGGCCTGCCTTCCCGTGAAACCACTACTCTGAGTACCGTATCTCGCTCAGGTTTGGTTGTTATACGGATGGTCCCGGATGGAAATGTCCGCCCGGCCGGCTCGACAAATGTAAGCCCTCCCTCAACACTGATGGTCCATTCCTGGAACACCTTGGTGTAATCGCCTGCTACCGTCACGAGATTGGTACTAAATAACCTGCCACCTTCGGCTCGTGACTGTATCATTAACGTCAGTCGATACAAGGCCGCAAACCTTTCATTTCGGGTCAGTTGATACCGAAGCCTCCGCAACCCAGTTTTCATAATCTTAACCGAAAAGCAGCACCCGGGGTGGGTCCTGCCTTT
>CAZNBG010000031.1:0-15277 GCA_964570915.1 uncultured Nitrospira sp.
GGAGCTCAGCTGGTCCTTACAAGCGAGTGACAAAAGTTCCACCGCCGGCTGTTTAGGCTTATTGCAAGTGCAGACGGAGGTTGGAACAAATGGTTCATTTGAACCTAATCTCAAGTATCGAGTAGGCCCCTCTAGTAGAATGCATTTGGCAAATAGGGCCAACTCCTAGTTGTTCGGATACCTCGTTTCTTGTACGTTCTGTTACCGCTGATTAACTACCAAGGGTGACTCACGTATGATCTTGCGCGAAGAAATCCAACAATTCATGGACGCGTCGGAAAACCTACTTGGCTACAGCGTCCAAGTTGAAGAGCTGACAAACGTTGAACTTGAGCTTATCAAGTATTATTTGATTGAACTGTCTCAAAAGTTTCCCGCCCTCTTCGTTGGCTGAGCTGGATGCCACATCACCAGCGATAGCATAAAAGTGGTCCTCTTGCGGTCTAGCTATGCATTTCTCCGTTTCTACAACCTCCACAGAAGTAGAGGGCCTGCACTCCTTCTTGAGAAAGGGCTCTGCTTCTCCTCTCCCCTTCTTAGGGGGCATGCGACTAGATTTATTCGTAGACGATGAGGGTGAATTCGCGGCGCACCTGAGGAGGGGCTCATGAAAGCCTATCTAGCTCGCCAGGCGTTACGGACTCCCGTGCAGGACACCTCCTCCTACGCCGTCGAAGGTACATGGACCACAGGGAAGGTCTATGATCTTTTGGAAACAGGCTGGCGCTCCACTCGCTTCAACGTCCACCCAATTCCCGCATCTCAACAGTCATAAATTGGCCGGGCGCGCCACCACGATCCGAAACGACCTTCGCATCATCCTGATGTCGGGGCATCCCGATCAAGAACTGGCCAGCCATGGGAGCAAGCGGGGAACGCTCCCGTTTTTGGCCAAGCCGTTCGAGCATGACCGCCTCATCGCGCTCGTGCACAACCTCCTGACACAGCCCGCGCCGACCCTGGCCGTAGAACAGCGGGCCTGCGCCGCCAACGATACTGCCTGGTACGGTTGACCTCCCGAACAGAGTTCGTCGTTCAAGGGGCGGTATTGTCGTCTCTTCAACACGCTGACCGAGAGCACCACCCGTACCCAGTGAGGAAGTCGCGTGGAGTCCAACACATCTGGGAGCTCCCATCCAAGCAGGGCTAATGCGTGTATAAAACGCACGTGCACACTGTGCGGAAAGTGAGTGTCACGGGCAGCACGACCAACCCGCCATCGATGTTCGAAGTGTGCGACGACGCTGCATGTCTTCCTGCTTCCAGCATTGTTGATGGCGGTCCTGCTCCCCTCGGTCTGTCTCTTGCAGAAGTTCGAACGGATTGAAACGCCGTCGAGACATTTCGGAAGAGGATCGTGCCAGTCAATCGAGGACGTGTCACGCATCGAATCGCGAGAGTAACGAATGCAATCGTCTTCTTGATTGTGTGGCACGGTCCAACCTCACTCTCGTTCCGTTCGCTGTCGCGTGTTATGTCGCAGCAATTGGGCTCTCACTATGGGGAGGATCACATCAGCCGCAGAGAGGGTGACTCTGGAAGGGATACGTACCGATCCGCAAACACCGACCGAAGCATCGCTGCACTCCATGTCAGCGAGTTGGCGAGGAGGGCACGGGTGAGTTTCTTCCAATGGAGGGTCCGCCACAATGAGTCACGATCAATCATCTGGGCAGAGCAACGAGGGGCTGAAGGCGAAATGGCTGGAGACGATGGCAAGGCGTTTTCATATCACTGGGGAAGATGCAGAAGATATCTATCGCCAGATGATGAAGGACCCAACCCCTCCGCACCGCGCAAGTGTCCCAACCTGGACCACGGAGCATCCCACCCAAATTGGGCTGTATTGGTATCGAAGACACGCTGCTGACAAGCCCTTCATTGTGGAAGTGTGGAAGCTGAAAAGTGGCCTACTGACGGTTGCCGATTTGGATCAAGGGACCAAATGTGCGTCCTGGGACGGCCAATGGGCCGGACCACTGGAGCCGCCATCATGAAAGTCCGTTTCTACGAACCAGCGTTCGACGGATCTGGTGATCAAGAAGTTGGGAGCATTAGCATTGAGGGAGGACTCCTCGTCGTGAATCCGCAAAGCCGGATGATTCTGACTCGCTTCATCGAGAAGCCCCTTATGGTCTATGAGAAAGGACAGTGTGTCCGTCTCCATCCGCTGAAAGAGCCCGAGGCCTTTCTGCGTGCCTTGTCACGTGCGATCCACGACTCATACTTCTGGGCCGGTCCACCGGAGGAGTGAGCGATGCGCCTTCGGTGGCAGATCTCCCGCATCTTCTGTTCGTGGCTCTGATCATTGCCTTCATCAGGTATTTCTTCACAGTAGTGCGCCTCGCACCATGAGATGAGACGATCGAAGGGGATGACCTTGTGAGCGACATCCCGAGTTCCCTTCCATCAGAGCCCCTCTTTGACGTTCGAACCGAGCTCGTCTACCCGCATGCTCAAGGAGGCCTTGCTATGGGAAAGTCCCATTACCTCAGCACGGAAGAAGGATCTAGTCGAGAAGTTGAGTCTGTTGGACGATGCATCTAGTGGATAAACGTGTCCGTCAATAATCGGTCAGAAGGCAATGCGTCGTTGACGATTCCGGTTCTGATGAAGACGTGGCAAGGCGGTCGGCCGAACCCATGCACCGCCATGTATGCCCCGACTGCATTTGGCGAGAGCGAATTGCGACACATGAGCGGGAACAATACAAAATGGTTACACTTTCGGTGACACCATTGCAGCAAAGCGAGGGGACCCGCGGAGAGGTGATCACGAACTGGCTGGAATCTCAGGGGGGTCTATGGAGCCGGCGACTGCATGGGCCCTCAAGCCTCACTTCATTAGATTCCCCGCTTTTCCCTTAACAATGCAGAAAGGCCTCGAATCTTTCTCCTCAAGACCTCCGCTGCACCGTCGGATAGGGTACCCTTTTCCAGACGCTTCCTGCTGGCGGCCAGATGTTCTCGGATAGCTTGACGATAGTCAGCCATGCTCAACCTCCTACCATTGCTGAATCTATCAAGAGTCTTCGACTTATAGGCTAACTGTACATGCACGGAGAGGTCAGCCATAGCTCGGCAGCCACCTAGTTTGTTATAGGAACCTTTGCATCGAACGTCTTACGAACGACATCCCACCTTCGAACCGGCGCACCCCTCCCCTCTGTTGGCTTAGGTACCATATTCGTTTCGCAGCACCAGGACAAAAAGAGAGGAATCGGGATAACCGAGATGGCAAGCCTTAGCAGGTCGGCAGCAAGCCATACAGGGTTGAGTCGATAGAGCACACCTCTCGATCAACTCCACTATGTGTTTTCCGAGTATTGTCCAACCTTCTTATTAGTTACGATGAGACGTGAACGCTCACGCAACCGTTGGACAGCCCACGAGAAAGGTCGAAGGAGGGTTTGCCCATGAAGATGTATAAATTCCTATTCCATTTGATGGTGGTACTTGTATTGCTGGTGGTGCCGAATTGGGTGTTGGCTCAAGGGGAGCAGAAACCTACGTCATCGAAACCGTCGGTGGAGAAACAAGCGACGGACATGACGGGCGGCCAACAGGGGCTGGTTGAGGAATATGACGTGGTCCCCGTCCCACGAGGGGCCTTAGTCGATGAGAAGGGTATCGCGCTTGATCAGGTCGTCAAAAACCCCAAAGGCGAGACGTTGGGAACTATCGAAAAGCTCATGAAGGATACGAAGACCGGCAAGGTCGAGTACGCGGTGCTCCAGGTCGATGGAACTCAAGACCAACTGCCGCTGAAATGGAGCCAATTCAAGGTCACCGGTGGACAGCTGACCCTCAATGCCACGAAAGAGGAACTGCAGCCCGCGACAAATGCGGCACAGTCTAAAGATCGCTCTCCGGACACGTCGTCCTATATGAAGGAGATTAACAAGGTTCGGCGTGAATCGAAGCCGCAAGGAGCGACTTCGGATGTCGGAGGCAGCAGTAACGAAGCAACTCAACAAGAAGCAGGTCCTAAGCAGGATATGGGCGCGATAAACCCTGGTATTGGACCAGCGGTGGGCAGCGATTTCGGCACGCAGATTGGCAGCGGGAGCACCGGTTCAACGGGGAGTACGGGTTCAACCGGCGGGGCTGGTTATGGTGGCGGTAAGGGAGCATCTGGAGGTGGCGGCAAGTAGGCATGCCATCTCATGGCGGAATTTTCTCTGTCCCACCGGGAGAGAGGGTAGCAGGGTTCTGCTGGGTGGCTGCTTTTCTTGTGTTGGCCATGACCGATGTCAGCCGGCTTGAGAGGCGGCCACCAGAGGTATAATCCACGCTGCACCCCCCGCCGTGATCTAAACTACCTACCCCTGCGATCTTGGGAAGAAGAAAAGAAGGATAAGTGGCGACATGGGACACAGTCAGTGGATTGAGCTATCGGGAATCAACTAAAGAAGGGCACGATGATTCGAGCCATGGTGATGTCAGCACTGATCGGCCTGTCTTCTTTGGGATCTGGCGTAACTGGTTGGGCAGCTGGAGACGAGAGTACACGGCTCACGATTGTGAGTCCGACACAGGGTTCAGTGATAAAAGGAGATTTTGTCAAAGTGCGATACAGGGTATCTAAGAGTTCGAAAGCAACGCACATCCATTGCTATGTGGATGGCGAGTATCAACGAGCGTTTACCGGCGTGGTGAAGGGCCTACCACGCGGTTCGCACGAGATCAAGCTGGTAGCCGCAAGTCACAACCACGATGAACTGGGAGCCGAAGCGAGCGTGACAATCGAGGTGGAGTGATGATAGGAGCTAGAAGTGATTCATGATCGTACAGATGGTTCCCATCTCTGGCGATTACCATTCGATTCAATGACTAACCGGCTAAGCAATTTGTGAGAGTAACCAAAGCGTATTAGAACTCTGCCACAGTACATGCGTGGTCACCTGGACAAGGGCGTACTCCGTGGGCATTTCACCACTGAAAGTAATTGCCACCTGCTTGAATCATCTCATTGGCTACTTCGTCCAGCTCCAAGGCAGCTTGGGTCGCAGCTGGAGTATTCATCCTGTCTGAAAGTCTCGGCCACATTACCTTCAGCATATGAGTCGCGTTCAACTCGACACTGGTGACAATGAACATATGATACAAGCTTGGGGCGGATTGCTCCTTAATCGTGTAGTGAGGAAAGTTCTTCTTCAGATAGGCCGATATGACCGCCAGATTTTCTTCAATCCATTGTCGTTCCTCAATCATTGTTAGAGTGATCAAAGACATATTTTCCACCTATGAACCTAATCTTAGTCCATGCAAAGTGTCGATCTCACCAGTTGGTTCCCGAGTCCGTTTTAGTCTCTGCCAATACACTTTCAACTGCTCTTGGTGATATTCGATCATCTCCTATCTCAGCGCCTGATAACGGCGCACGAGAAGAAGGGAAGATCGCAGCGCAAAGAAGCCGCTTACCAGGGCGATGTCTAGCGGGCATCGGGGTCCCGGAACTGTGCCGCAAACGAGGCATATCGGACAAGCCTGACGTCACATTGGCGGCCCTATGTTGTTTCCTAGTACCACCCTCCATGGAGCCCTAGTAGGCTGGGCACTCGTAGAACCGGTATTCAAAGCAACAGACTGTGGAGGGAAGGTTCCTCATGACTACGACGGTGAAATACTGTTCAGGATGTTGTGCGAGGCTGTCGAGAGTCACGCCCGCCAATCCAATAGAGGTACAGTTTTTCTGGGCACGCCTCCGCAGATATGGAGCGGTCACTCAACAGGGAATGTGTGACAATTGTGGGCGAAGTGAGGTGGTTAATTATTACCGGCTGCTATGCTGACCCTCCTCGGTCGCATGTCTAAGGAGCACAACGACAATGCCGCGGTATAAGAGCTTTTGGATCGAGTTGAGAACGCCGAGTCAACACATTGACGGGACTTGGAGCTGTCGATATTTCATTTTGCAGTTCGATACAGCGCGCTGGCGGCTTACAAAAGGATGCTCTGACGGCAAGTGCTCGTCCCACGACGAAGCCAAAGTGGCTGCCCTGATAGAGGCCAAATATATCGTCGATTCTCTTGAACATACCGGTTTCTCTAATGCACTCCGAAGATATACCAACAAGGACAGGAGCGACATAGATGGCCACACACCGGACTGCGAACAACAGCAAACGGGAAATGGGTTGGTACTGGTATCGTCGCAAGCCCGGGAGTGAAGCGTTTCCTGTCAAGATTTACCAGACTGGTGATGTAGACTATGTCTGGCTGTGTGATCCGAATGGAGTAAGACCGGAGACACGACACCTCGATGAGTGTATGGGAGAGTTCTTACGGAAGATACCATCTCCCAAATAATTGGGAAACTAAATTACCATACTTAATAGAAGTGGACCTATGAGGAATGGTTATCGAGCGCCGCGTCCTATTCAAACCGCAAACTGTCATTTTTGATATCCTTCACCAAGATAAAAACCATAGCGCCTGAACGAGTGATAAACCCGTCTGGGTTCCATGCCTTTATGACGGCAGGTACAGATTCTTCCATTCATCCACACGTGTCTCAAGGAGTCTTTACAGCGCTTTTCAATCAAGAGCTATTCTGCCAGAACGATCTCCTTTTGGCTGTCTACCGTTTCGGGGAACTTACACCTTCCCTCAGTTCTGAATAAGGACAGGATCAGATATGTAGTGGAGCCAGTAAGGCCTTCCGCAGTGGTGCCACAGACTGACCCATCGACATTTGCCGTTTTTTCAATTCACAGTGCAAGGAAGGCTATTCGCTGGACGACTTGAAATCGGTTGCTCGATGTGAAAGCGGATTCACTTGTTCGTCCTACAATTTCTCGAAAATTGAAGATGGCGGTTCCCCCCTTCATCACAAAAAGCGCCGTCCCTCTGCTGCCTAAGCCACAGATCGAATTTTGGCGCATCTGTACCGCGATGGGACAGCTCAATTCTGTCAAGACCGCACTTCCATTGCCACATATCATTTAAGTATTCACTACTTATAGAAAAGATAGATCGCGGCATGGAAGCTGCTGACCTAGTTGTTTGATCAGGACAAACAGTATCCTGTGCAGAGACAAGTTTCGATGCCGCACCCAGACAAAAAAGCAAACACAGGCACATTGTGTCGCTCAACCCCTATCAGCTCCTTGACATGGGTGCTTCTCATATCAATATTCATCGGGTGCACCGGAGTTCAGGAGCGCTACGTAGAAAAACATGCAATTAAGAACCTCACCGTGGTATTCCTCGATGAACGTAGCCTTCAGGAACAATGGAAACAAACTGTCGGATTAGAGGCGGTGCGTCTAATGCCCCAACACGACAGCACTTCTCCATTAGTTCATACTATCAAAGGATTTTTCGACTTTACCTCGAACACCCTTTACTGCCCAAAATGGAGCTTCGAGATCTGCGGACATGAATTACATCACGCCGCGCTCGGTCACTTTCACAAGGAGTAACTGACTTTCCCTTCGCGATCAACGGGTCTGCATTTTGGCTTCCTGCGCATATGATTTTCCTCCGTCCCAGTATCATTCGATGCACACCTAAAAGACCTTTGATCCACTATTGGTATTGCGATATAAGGGATCCATGTCATGGATGCAAACCATCCTTCAGTGGTCATTGGGCTGCTCGTTGCCTGGTGTCATCTTCACATCTTGTTCCCCACCACCGGCGATAACCCAGCTGACTGATCCCCCCTCCTCTATTGCTGCCGTCACAGATAAACCATCTCAAGCTCCAATCATCCGCATTGAAACTGAAATGCATACCGCCAGAATCTCCAGCATCAGCGCAGATACTTCTGGCCGATATCTAGCCACAGCATCAGACGACAAGACATTGCGGGTATGGGACATTCCAGCTGGTCGGCTCCTTCGGGTACTGCGCCCACCAATCGGACAAGGTCATGAAGGCAAAATGTATGCGGTGGCGATTTCGCCGGATGGCAGTACGATTGCCGCAGGAGGCTGGTCTGGCCTCGAATGGGATGGAACGCACTCCATCTATCTTTTCGATCGAGCGAGCGGCCGCATACTCAAGCGTATCACGATGCTCCCAGAGGCAATCTCACACTTAGCATTCTCGCCTGATGGCCGGATCTTGCTCGCCACATTCCTTGGCAGGAACGGCATTCATTTTTATAGTGCCGCCGATCAGAGACTATTAGCCGAAGATCACGATTACAAAGCTGAAACATACGGTGCCTCTTTCGACAAGACCGGTCGTGTAGTCACAGCGTCATATGATGGACTTCTACGACTCTATGGCCGAGATTTTCAGTTACTTGCGCAGGCCCAACTAACCAATGGTAAGCGTCCGTTCAGCGCTAGTTTGACAAACAGTGGTTCAAAGATCGCTATCGGATATGAAAACTCAGCAGAAGTCGACATCTTTTCCGGAGATGATCTGCACTATCTCTATTCAGCAGATACAAGAAATACTCACCAAGGGCATTTCAATGTGGTCTCGTGGTCAGCCGACGATGAAACACTGTACGCAGGAGGACAGTATCGTCAAGGACAGATGCACCAGATCAGGAAATGGACTAAGCAGGGACTTGGGCCGTGGACTGATCTCCCAGCCTCCTCCAACACCATCCTGAGCATCGTTCCGCTCAAGGCTGGCGGGATAGCCTATGGCGCTTCAGACCCTGCTTTCGGAGTCTTCGATGCTCAGGACAACCATATCCTTTTCAGAGGCTCGGAGATCGCAGACTTTCGCGACGGTTATGACAAGTTTCTTCTCTCACCGGATGGGACAAGCGTTCAATTCAGCAATCGTAAGGGCACACAATCCTCAGCACGCTTCTCCATTGTTGATCGAGTGTTGCAGCAAAATCCGGCTCCTCAGCCAACACTTTACCTTTCCCGAACGACAGCCCCAGGACTGACAATCGAAGGATGGAAAAATTCTCAAACGCCCACACTCAACGGTCGAGCCTTGCGCCTCATGCCGTACGAAGTGTCTCGCTGTCTTGCACTCGGTCCAGACAATCAAACAGCGTTGTTGGGGACGGTATGGCATCTTCGCCTGTTCGACAGTCACGGTCGAGAGCTCTGGAGAGTGGCCGTACCGGCCAATGTGTGGAATGTCAATATCGCCAGCAACGGGTTAGTGGCAGCGGCGGCTCTGGGAGATGGCACGATCAGATGGTATCGCATGGCAGACGGTCAAGAACTGCTCGCGCTGTTTGTTCATCCTCAGTCGAATCGATGGGTAACCTGGACCCCTTCGGGCTATTATGACGCCGGCCCGGGTGCTGAGACGTTACTCGGATGGCACAAAAATTATGGCGTAGAGAGCGCAGCCGATTATTTTCCAGCGGCTAAGTTTCGTTCCATCTCGTACCGTCCCGGAATCGTGAAGACGGTCATGGAAACATTGGATGAACAACAAGCGGTGCTGCGCACTGCCTCGGGCGAGGCACTGCCACTCTCAATCCAGTCTGAGCTTCACCCGACCGACGGACAACCCCTGGTCATTATCTCGCCTCATGACGGAGCCTCAGTCTCGTCGACGACCGTCCGAGTTCGGTATCGGGTGCACTCTGCAGCCGAAACGGGTGAGACAAGGATCACGGTCCTGGTGAACGGGAAGATCGTGCCCGATACTCGAGGAGTTACGGTCATTCCATCAGCAGCAGCCAGAATCGGTGAATTGGACGTACAGATCCCGGAACAAGACTGTGACGTGTCTCTTGCCCTCGCACATCCCTCTGGTAACAGAAGTTCACCGGTCACCGTGCGTCTGAAATGGAAACCCGCATTTGCCGTGAAGCCGATGCTCTATGCCCTGGCCATCGGAGTGACTCATCCGCAAGCTTCCGCACGTCTGGCCTCAAAGGATGCGAAAGATTTCGCGGTGGCTCTGCAACGGCAGGCCGGAGGGGTCTATCGAGATGTCATTACCAAGGTCTTGACGGACGGAAATGCGACCAAGGATGCCATCCTGGATGGCCTCGACTGGCTTGACCGTGAGACTACCAGCAACGATGTCGCAGTAATCTTTATTAAGGGACAGGCCGTGCCCGATCGAAATGGCACACCTTACTTGTTGTCGGCCCACGCCCAAAGAGATCACCTACGATTGTCGGCTCTCCCTTTCTCAGATATTAAGAACCTGGTGGGTGGATTGGCAGGGCGTTCAGCCATCTTTATGGATGTATGCCAAACCAAAGATCCTCACAATACGGAGATCTGTTCCGCAGCCGTGACCAGTCTCGGCTATGACCTCGCGAATTCAGAACGGGGCACCGTGCTGTTTTCCGCCTCCACGGCTCAACACGATGCTGAAGAGAACCCGGCCTGGGGAAATGGCGCCTTTACGCTGGCCCTGACGGAAGGTCTACAAGGAAAGGCCGCCTACGGTGACGCCACACACATCAGCGTGAGCATGCTGGAGCTTTATGTTGCCGAGCGCATCAAAACGCTGACAAACGCACAACAGATCCCTTTCACAGCAAAATCGTATGACCTGCCCGACTTTGTGCTGGCTTCGACCCAAGTCTCTTCACAAGCCATTGTGCCTATCCCGACTTTCGATAATTCGTCCAAAAAGCAGGCATCTCAAGGACAAGAAATTTTGCGGCGGTTACCCCCGGTCATCACCATTCTGTCGCCACAGGACGGGGCTACGATCTCCTCATCCCAGATGACAGTGCGATATTCCGTCCGTAGTCCAACCGAGGAACCAGTCACAGACATCATCGGTCTCTTGGACGGCCGCCCATTCCCGATCCCAAACGCTCGTCACGCTCAGTCTAGCACTCGCACATCGGAAGCGATGGCAATTCGAGAAATTCAGATCGACATGCCTGAGCGCGAATCGGAAATTTCCCTCCTAGCAAGGAACCGATGGGCCTCCGGCGAACCAGCCACGGTCCGCGTTCGTTGGCACCGACAGGACCGTCCCGTCACCATTCCACCGAAGCCAATCCTCAACGCGCTCGTGATCGGAGTCGGGCACTACGACGATGCAAGTTTGAAGTTGGAATTCTCGGCGAAAGACGCAGCCGACTTCGCCTCAACTCTGAAGCGACAACAAGGCGGATTGTATAAGACCGTCGTAACCAAGGTACTCACCGATGCGGAAGCGACCAAGGCCAATATCCTCGAGGGTCTCGAGTGGTTGGAACGAGAAACGACTCGCAACGATCTCGCGGTCGTGTTCTTGGCGGGACATGGCGTAAACGATAAGAACGGGCTGTACTACTTCCTCCCCGTCAATGCGAAAGTCGACCAGTTGCGGCGCACAGGCCTCGCCTTCTCAGATATCAAGAACACCGTCGCATCCCTGTCAGGAAAAACATTGCTATTTGCAGACACCTGCCATGCCGGTAATATTTTCGGCCGACGCAGGGGGACGGTGGATATCAACGCCGTGGTCAATGAACTCACAAGCGCGGAAAATGGTGCAGTGGTGTTTGCTTCCTCGACCGGTAAACAGGATTCCATGGAAGATCCGGCGTGGGGCAATGGCGCATTTACCAAGGCGCTCGTAGAAGCTTTGAACGGCAAGGCCGCTTACGGCGACAGCAAGAAAATTACTATCAATATGCTGGATCTCTATCTGTCGGAGCGAGTAAAGGAGCTAACCAAAGGACAACAAACTCCAACGACCACAAAGCCGTTGACCATTCAGGATTTCCCCATAGCCATCTCCATGGAACCTACATAGACTCGACTGGACTGCCGATCATACCTGCTTGAGCATGCGGGCAGCTCCGTCAATACGTCCACGTTGTAACGAGGTAAAAAATGTTTTGAGTGTAGTCGTAGACAGCTAGATTCGAATCATTCTGGATCCGTTGATACTGGAAACTTACCATGAAATTATAAGGAAGCGGTTGCTCGAGACGCACAAAGTGAAGCTGTTCAGTATCGTCACGCCGGATTGTGTTGAGTGCAAACTGCGGGAACGTCGCATTGAGGCTGCGATAGCCCCGCCAATGAACCTGGTAGTCATACCGCAAACGCGTGGCTCCCCATGGGGTGGGCTGCCACGGCATAGAGAAGACCCCTCCCACTAAAAGACGATGACCTGCGTACGAAAAATCGCTCCCCGTCGCATCTTCTACGTCATATTGGTAACCGATTGACAGAAAATGACGATCTTCCTGAAGCCGTAACGTATGAGTGAATCCCCACATCCAATTCATCGCGTCCCGTTGGGCGGCAGGAAATCGCGTGGTCAGATCCGCTTCGCGAAAGAACGTCTTGTCCTGAAACCGAAACACCCCGGTCGTCATGTGACGGGAGGACTCAAGTAAGGTGCCGGACAGGGTCGGCGTATGCCGAGACATGAACGCATCTTGGCCGAGAAACAGATAATCGTAGGCGTAGGAGAGCCCCACCTGATAGGGCATGGCGCGAACCGTGCCCCGGTAGTATCCGGCCAGCGCGCCCTGATGATTCTGAATATTGAAGCGTGACAGCCCGTCATTCAGATTGACCGCTTGGAAGAAGTTATAGCTCGCAATAGATTCGAACGGTCCACGTCGCAACCAGGAGTATTCGCCGTGTGCCGTCATCAAGAGGCCCGGCGAGGTCGTCGAGCGCGTCCGTAGCGACTCTGCAAACGGATCGTTACTCCGATTGGGATTCAACGCCACGTTGTCACTATAGAATCCCCCAAAGCCTAGTGAGGCCCGAAAACGGCGCTCCGTGCTCTGCGTAGCCGTCAACGAATCTCGCATCCGCTGGACCGGCGCACTGAACGGCTCCGACGTCTGCACCTTCAATGCGTCATCCAGTTCGGTCACAGCCTGCTGAGAGAGACCGAGCGTTCCCAGTGTCAGTCCTTTATAGAAGCCGATCAGTTGTCGCATCTCTGGGTCCGTAGTCTGGACTTGCGAGAAGGCGGTCTGAGCCTCTGAATAGGATTTTTGCTGATACCGTAGCACCCCCACATAAAAGCCGACTGCCTCCAGCTTCGGTTGCTCGGCATAGACACCGGAGAGAAGCGGGTCGGCCTTGTCGTACTCTTTGAGGAGGAAATACGTGGCACCCAATTGATAGCGAGTGAACAGATCCCGAGGTTGGATGGCGTGGGCCTTCTCGAAGGACTGGACAGCGAGTTCCGACTTCTTTTGCCCTAACAGCGCCAGACCTTTATAGTAGTGCGCCCGCGCATTGTTCGGCTCCGACGCGAGAACACGATCGAGCAGCTGTATTGTCTTATCATATTGTTCATCGTCATAGGCCAGCGTCGCCTGCGTGAGCAGAATGTCCATTTCCGCCTGTTGAGCTGAGACGGAACTAGTGCAGAACGGCACAAGTAAAATGGCACATAACACAAAGCCGGATGTTTTCTGAACGATCATCATGTTTCTCCAGCATATTGTTCTCACAGACACTTCTCTTTAGTTAATTTCTGTTCCCTGGCGCGGCAGAAACCCTTCAGAATCCAGATCCGGCCGTGTGTCTCCTGGCTGCAAGAACTCCCTATGATGAGCAAAGTGTAAGGTGTTTGGATCCGAGAGGTTGAATGTCCAGAGATTGCTGGTAAAAGGTTGGCCGTTTATTGATTCAGTAAAATTGAAGGTAAATGTGCCACCCGTCACTGCTGCCTGACCCGACTCTTGGGGATTAGCTGGAATGACGCCGCCAACCTGGCTGAAAATCGACACCGTGGCAGAATTCCCAGTTTGGGCAATGATGATTTTGATCTGGAATTGGCGCTGGTCCGACTTGAGGGCTTCCAACCCAACATAGGTACCAGTGAAATCTGGCACCACCGCAATCGATAAGTCTTGAATATCGGACAATCCAGAACTATCCGTGGCTCGTACTCTAAAACTAAATGACCCCACAGTGGTAGGGGTGCCAGTGATTGCCCCGCTCGAACTCAAGGAGAGGCCAGGAGCTGGTGAAAGAGGCCCAACTCTGGGGTCTTGATTGATTGACCACGTATACGGTGGCGTTCCCCCCGAGGCTATTAACGTTGCGCTATAGGCCTGAGTCGTGGTGCCGCTCGGCAGCGTGGTGTCGATGGTCAGTGCGCTATTGATCGTCAACTGCAGTCCCTTGGTTCCGGTCTGATTGGATGGTGCTGTGGAATCTCGCACAGTGAATGTATGTGTCGTAGGCTGGCTTGCGCTCAAGGGTGTGCCGCTGATCGTTGCCGTGTTGGGATCGAACCGTAATCCATTGGGCAACGCAGGGATGACCACTGGATCCCATGCCAAGGGTGGTGCCCCTCCTGTGGCAGTCAGCACAGTGGCAGGATATGGTTGGTTGACGGTCCCCGTCGGCAGTGGCGACACGGTGGTAATGACCGGCGGAGTTGGCGAGGTGATTGTGATCGACAGGGCCGGTGGTGTCGGATCTGTTTGCCCCGTCGCGTCGGTGACATTCGCCGTAAAAGGGAACCTGCCCGTTACACTCGCCATTCCCGCTAGTACGCCTGTTGAAGGGTTCAAACTTATACCATCTGGAAGGTCGCCAGTGACGCGCCAGACAAAAGGAGGAGTGCCTCCTGAGACCTGCAACGTCTGGGTGTACAATTGTCTGAATGCTCCATTTGGAAGTCGTGGGGTGGTGATATTCGGCGGTGCCGGCAGATTAACAGTGATGCTCAGTGATTTTGTCATGATCCGTGGTGGTATTGCGGAATCTTGTACTTGATAGGTTCTCGTAAACGGTGAGCCCTCATTGGTGCTTGGTGTGCCGCTAATAAAACCGGCTGGGGCTCCGGGTGGGCTTAAAGAAAGGCCAGGCGCGGGTGGAAGACCACCAATGATTGTCCACGTGTATGGAGGTATTCCGCCCGAGGCGGCCAATTGGGTATTAGGATAGTTCTGCGTCACGGTGCCATTCGGCAGCGAAGGTGTAATGATTGCTAACCCGGGTGGTGAGATAGTGAAAGAATAATTCCTGGTGCCGGTTTGAGGGGTCGGGGACGCGGAGTCGGTCACGCTGAAGATATGCGTAGTGGTGCCAACAGTTCCCGCTTGAGGGGTGCCCCGTATTGCACCGGCCAAAGTCATATCCAACCCGGCTGGCAAAGGTGGCGTGACTGACCATTGATAGGGTGGTGTCCCTCCAGTCGCAGTCATGGTCGCACCATACGATGTGCCAATAATACTGATGGGTAGTGACGCCGGACTCACAATTGTCGGTCTTGGCTGACGCGCATCAGCTAAGGTAATCGGCACCGTTGCCGCCTGTCCTGAAATCAATGTGGTAGGATCGCTTTCTCCCTGGAGGATCGTCTCGTTCCCTGAAGTGAGACCGGATACGGTGAAAACCCGATCAGGCCCCACGGGTACATCGAGGGTAATAAGAATGACCTGACCATCTGTCACT
>CAZNBG010000032.1:0-15068 GCA_964570915.1 uncultured Nitrospira sp.
CATCGTTCAAGTGGAGTTCTAGCGAGATGTCGATCGATGCCATCAGCAGTAACCGAGTTGAGGTCCGGCCACGAGAGAAGGCTTGCGAGGCGAACCGGTTCGACCTCTGCGCGATCAGGATCCATCTGCGAACGGCCATCGGCTGCGCCTGTATAGCCGCCGCGCTTCTTCTAGAGGGATGTTCAAGTCCGCCCACTGTCTCAAGCAAGATCGCTCTGACCCCATTGCCCCCACCGAAGACAGTGGGTTCGCTGTGGCAGGAAGAAAACGGGCGGGCCTATCTCTATGAGGATCTTCGCGCCATGCGTATCGGCGATATCCTCACTGTAAAAATCGTGGAAAGTCATAAGGGATCGAAGTCGGCCGACACGGCTGCTCAACGTGATTCAACGGTAAAGAACAGTCTCATCGGGAGTGCGATGGGGTATATCGGAATACCGGGAATACGATTCAGCGATGAAACCCGACGTGGAATGGGGATTGATGCAAGCGCCAGCAGCAAATTCGGTGGAAAAGGCGCGACCAATCGGGAAGGGACTCTCACGGGCACCATCTCCGTGATCGTCACCGAAGTGCTTCCGAACGGAGATCTTCGTATCGAAGGCCGGCGCGAGGTCAGCGTCAACAGTGAGAAGCAGCTGATGAACATCGGGGGCGTTGTACGTCGTGTGGACGTGGATACGAAAAATACCGTGCTGTCGTCTGCCATCGCGGATGCCAGAATCGAATATTCGGGTCTCGGTGTCCTGGACGATGTGCAGCGACCCGGATGGTTTGTTCAGATTCTTGATTGGGTCTATCCATTCTGAGGAGGGGGTATTCTATGCAGACTCCCGTGAGACGAAGGCCGATCGTGAGAACGGCTCGCAAGAGGCTGGCGCTGACTGTCCAGACTCTGGAAATGATGGTACAGAGCGGTGTGGTTCGACGAGCCGATTTTGATCCTCCCTCCAGTGTGAGATCAACACGATTTCAGATGTCGGATGAAGCCGATCGTGACACCATGAGAGGGGCCGCTTCAGAGCAGGGATGGCTGGCGCGCATCATACTTGGCCGTAAAGCGCTTTCCCTGGCTTCAAGGCGGTCATAGACATGATGGATACTCAACGCATGTTTCCACGAATTCCTTCGCTGCTGTGTTCCTTGGCATTGATAGGCTCCCTGTTTTCTCCTTCGAACGCCGATGCGGTGAGGATTAAGGATATCGGTTCGATTGAAGGTGTGCGCGAAAACCAGTTGATCGGCTATGGGCTGGTGGTCGGTCTGGATAGCACCGGTGATCGGGTCATCGGCGGACAGTTTACGATTCAAGCGATGATGTCCATGTTGAACAAGATGGGCGTCCATCTGGTCATCGATCCTATTCAGTTGCTCACCAGAAACATCGCGTCGGTCATGGTAACTGCCAAACTTCCTCCGTTCTCCAAGCCGGGTATGACGCTGGACGCCGTTGTGTCGTCGATGGCGAATGCCAAAAGTCTGCAAGGCGGCACGCTGTTGCTGACGCCGTTAAAAGCTGCCAACCAGCAAGTATTTGCGGTTGCGCAGGGACCGGTTTCAATCGGCGGGTTTCTCGGAGGGATAGGCGGCCCAGGGGGCGCCACGGTGACCAAAAATCATCAAGCGGCCGGCGTGGTTCCCGGGGGAGCCATTATTGAAATGGAGCTGCCCGTCAACATCGATTCGTGGGACACAGTCTCCGTCCTGCTGCGGCAGCCTGACTTCACCACCGCTATCAGGACCGCCGAGGCTATCGAGAGTGCGTTTGGAAAAGGAGGCGCGTGAGCCAGCAAGGCGGGGTATGTCAAGGCGACGATTCCCACCGAGTTCCGCGGTCGCGTTGTTGAATACATTGCGTCAATTGAGGGCCTGGATGTGGCGGTCGATGCCGTCGCGAAAGTGGTCGTCAACGAACGGACCGGGACGGTCGTGCTGGGTGAGCATGTACGGATTTCAACGTGCGCGATCTCTCATGGGAACCTCACCATCTCCGTGAAGAACACATTGAATGTCTCCCAGCCGCCGGCACCGCTTATCGGTTCGACCGGGGGACAAACCACTGTGACGCCGGACGTTCAGACCGAAATAAAAGAGCAGGAGTCACGGTTGATGGTTGTCGACGAGACTATCACATTGGGGGAGGTGGTTCGGGCTCTGAACTCTGTGGGGGTGACACCTCGCGATCTTGTGGCAATTCTATCGGCGCTTCGATCGGCTGGTGCACTTCAGGCTAATCTTGAAATAATATAGATAAGTAATTGATATATATGATATATAATGGATCATATAGCACTCACTCTGTAGTATCTTCTCCATTATATGTCGATCCGAGTCTAACCCTCCGGTCCGGTCAGCCCGGCCCTCAGGTGAATTTGCAGAAGGTGCAAAACACCGCTGAAGCACGCCAACAGATGGTCAAAGCCGGACAGCAGTTTGAGGCCTATTTTATCTCGTACTTACTGAAAGTTATGAGAGAAACGGTTCCTGAAGGGGCCATCTCTGGCAATCAAGGGGCCTACTTCCACTCATTTTATGATGAAGAGATCGGGGTGCGAGCGGCGGAAGCCGGAGGAATCGGCATCGCCAAGATGGTTCAGGAATATGCGGATAAGTATTTTTCATCATCTCCAACGGGGCATTCAAGTTCTGTTGGGTAGAAACCGATAAGAAGCTCGACCGGGGTAAAGTCCACAATTCTCCGGGGAGGGTAGCTGGAAGAAGGGAGCGAGGGAAGGAGCGGCGATATGCAGATCTCAGATCATGGGAAAGTCGATCATCTTGCAAAGCTGTTGCTGGGGGTGCAGGAGGCGGACAAGTCCGCTGTTCGACAAACGGCTGTCCCTACCCAGGCGGGTAAGGATGAAGTTCAGATTTCCGCACAGGCAAAGGAACTTCAACGGATTCGAGAACTGGCCCATCAACCCGACCCTGAGCGGACGGAACATGTGGAGCGCATTAAACGCGCCCTTGACAGCGGCACGTATGATGTCACCGGACGTGCGGTTGGAGATGCGCTCATTAAGCAGGTCTTGACCGACGCCGTGCTCTAGCCTCCGCTGTTCCAGAGGTGAACACACTCTGCTCTCGGTCCAAAGAGACAGATGACGGAACGCAGCGTACGCCTATGATCACAAGGAGTCTGTATGCCCGTGTCTACGTTCTCGCCGGCGATCACCCAGCTCTGCCGCTTGTTGGACCAGGAAAAAGCGACCTGCCTTCAGCTGCTTGAAACGATTCACGCAGAACGAGCCGCCATCCGGACGATGGCCATCACCGAATTCCATGGTATCAATTGCCGCCGGTTGGCGATTCTGGAATCGCTGCAATCCCTTGCCGACCTACGACAGCAACTTGTTCGAGAACTGGCACTGCATCATGGCTTGGCAATGGAGGGCGCATCGATCCAGGACCTGATCGACCATATGCGAAGCGCCGCCTCGGACGACTTGCGGGCAGGCTATCGAAGCTACATGACAGTAGCCAAAACCGTCCGCGACGAAATCAAGCAGAATGTCGTGCTCATTGAGGGCATTCGCGGGGTGGTCGATCAAGCGCTCTCGGCCGGCACACCCGTCGTGCCGGGACGGGATCTGTATACCGCCGACGGGCAATCGTTCGTCGCAGCTCAGGTCAACGTACTCATTCATCAGCAAGGCTAATTATGATCGGTCTATCGTCGCTCTTCGACATCGCGCGAAGCGCGTTGACGACCTCGCAACAAGCCCTCGCCGTCACCGGACATAATGTCGCCAACGTGAATACTCCGGGATATTCCCGACAGGAAGCGGTGCTCACCGAGCGGCCGCCGCTGGACGGACAGCCCGGCATGGCCGGGACCGGCGTAACGGCCACGTCTATTAAGCGGTATACGGATCAATTCATCAATCGGCAACTCACTGTCGCCCAGCAGGATCTTGGGCGCCTGACGGTGTCGAAAGATGAGTTATTCCGGCTTCAGAACTCATTTGGAGACAGCAACGATCAAGGCATCGCCGCGCGAATGAACGACTTTTTTAATGGTCTGCAAGATGTCTCTACCAATCCGAGTGAGTTGGCGGCCCGCTCTGTCCTGTTGGCGAATGCCAACCAGTTAGCGTCGAGCGTCAATCAGGTGTCCACCGATCTGGTCACGGCGCGACAATCCCTGAACTTCCAGGTCAAGCAGACGGTCGGCGAAGTCAACAGTCTGTCGAAGCAAATCGCTGATCTGAACGGTCAGATCGTCAGGGCCGAGGTGGCAGGGCAGAATGCCAATGATCTACGAGATCAGCGTGAACAGGCGCTGAACGAGCTGGCGACGCGCATCGATATTACGACCGTGGAGTCCGGCACCGGCGCACTGACGGTCTTCGCTGCGCGGGGACAGGTTCTGGTGGAAAGCGGCTCGGTCCGGGAATTGACGGCTGTGGAGGACCCGGACAACGGCGGGCTTTTCTCGGTCGGCTATTCCACCGGCGGCACACGTCCCTTGAGTATCGACGCACTAATTTCGAACGGTCGCCTACGCAGCCTGCTGGATGTCCGCGACACCACGGTCCGAGGCCTGGAAACCTCGTTCGATCGGATGGCAGCCACGTTGGCCAACGCCGTGAACATCATTCATCGGCAAGGGTATGGGCTCGACGGATCGACCGGACAGGATTTTTTCAATCCCGCGACGGTGACCACGCAGGCTGTCACGGCCAATCAGGGATCCGCGGCGATCAATGGCGGTGCAGTCACCGCGAACGAGCTGCTCACGTTTCATGATTACGAGATCCGCTTCTCCTCGGCGACCTCCTATTCCATCGTGGATGCGACCACTGGGGCCACGATTCGCGGCAATTATACTGGCACGGCGATCACGGCACCTTCCGCGGACAACCCGCTGTCGATCGTGACCGGGACGAACGATACACTCGCAGTGACGGTCGATGGTGTGACGTCCGGGACAATCACCCTGGCCGGTGCCGCGAGCCCGGGACTGTCGTATACCTCCGGCGCGGCTCTCGCGCAGGAAGTACAGAGCAAAATCAATGGAGACGCCACGCTGCAGGCAGCTGGAAAAACCGTCGCGGTCACCTATGACGCCACGACCAATCGCGTGGTCATCACGTCGAACGATACGACAGCCTCGTCGGCCGTCAACGTGACCGGCGGTACGGCTCGAACGTCTCTCGGGTTGATTGCCGGCACCAGCACGGCGGCTTCGGGCACATATACGAGCCCGACCACGTTGACGTTCGACGGTGTTCGTGTGACGTTGACCGGTGCGGCGGCATCCGGAGATATTTTCAAGGTCGATTCGTACAGGCACGCGGCGAGCGATCTGGCGGTGACGCTCACGAATCCTTCGTCCGTGGCGGCCTCCTCGACACGAACCGGTATTCCAGGAAACAATACCAATCTCCTCGCGCTGGTCGCACTTCAGCAGCGACGGTTCGCCAGTCTGGATAATGGCACGTTAAACGACTCCTATCGGGCCGTCGCAGCGGAGCTGGGTGTTGCCGCGCAGACGGCCGACCGTGAACTGCAAGCGAAAGAGACTCTGAATGATCAGATCACGACCTTGCGCGCGCAGGTATCCGGCGTCTCCCTCGACGAGGAATTGGTGAACCTCATCAAGTTCCAGCGCGGATTTGAAGCCGCGTCGAAACTTGTGCGTCTCACAGACGAGATGTTCCAAACACTGTTAGCGATCAAACCTTAGCCTTGAGGTCTCCATGCGGGTGACAGAGCTACAGACCTTCGGCGTGCTCACAAACAATCTGACTCGCTCACGCGCGCGGATGCTGGAACTCCAGGAACAGGTGTCGACGGGCAAACAAGTGCGCCAACCGTCCGATGATCCCAGCGCGTTCAATCACATCGCATTGGACAAGGCCTCGCTGTCCGTAGTCGAGCAACGGCAACGAAATATCGAATTCGGGCAGACAAGGCTGGGTCTTTCAGACAACGCGCTCAGTCAAGCGATAAACTCGCTGTCCCGTGTGCAGGAGCTCGCCGTACAGTTTCGCAATGATACGAACGGTGCGGTGGAGCGGACCAACGGCGCCAAAGAAGTACGACAATTGTTCGCGCAGCTCCAACAGGCGGCCAATACCGTGCTGAACGACCAGCCGATCTTCACCGGCACCAGCACGCATGGACGGGTAACCGGACTTCCCTTAGCGACACCCGTGACGCTGACGAACGGCACCAACGATACCCTTAGCGTGACGGTGGATGGGGCCACGTCAGGCACGATCGATCTGACATCTAGGACGGAATCGTTGTCCGGAGCCCAACTTGCGGCACGCCTGCAAAGCCGCATCAATGCCGATGCGGCTCTGGTCAATGCCGGGAAGAGCGTGACCGTCACGTTTGACGGTGATCATCTCGTCATCGCATCCGATTCGAACGGCTCGCAGTCTGCGGTGCGTGTGACCGGAGGCTCGGCCCCAAGCACACTCGGGTTCACGGGCGGTAGCGAGACGACCGGTGGCGTGCCGTTCGCACTCACGGCCACCGTCGCATCGGCCGCCGGCAACACCGGCGGGGCTGTGGCCGGACATGGGCGGGTCGTGGATGACAACGCCGCCACCCTGGACGATTATCTGATCCGGTTCACTTCAGCGACGACCTACGATGTGTTGAACGTGACCGTTCCCGTGACCGCAACGCGCGGCTCATCCAACACCGGTGGCGCCGCTGTGCAGGATGCCGGAATGGTAAATGCGTCGGGCCTCACGTTGCACAACTATCAAATTCAGTTTACGTCCTCGACACAATATTCAGTGATCGACCAGACGACCAGCACGACTCTGTCATCCGGCAACACGTATGTGTCGGGCGACCCGATTTCATTCGCCGGCTTACGCGTTGTGCTGGCAAACGGCCAGCAAGGCGGGCCTCAAACCGGAGATGCGTTCTCCGTCAGTCTGTCGCCGAGAGTCGTCCTTACCAACCAGACCTATGCATCCGGAAGCGAAATCAGCTTCGATGGCATTCGGGTGACACTCAGCAACGGGGCAGGGGCGCCGGCTAATGGCGATCTGTTCTCCATCGTCTCGGGTTTACAGTACCAAGGGGACGCAGGAAGCCATGCCATCGAAATCGGAACCGGTCAGACTGTGCCGACCAACGTCGCCGGCGATCGGGCTTTTACTTCGGGTGGGGTGGATATATTCGCGGGAGTCAAACAGCTGATCAGCGCATTGCGTAGCAACGATGGACAGGGCATCACCGATGCCCTGGGCGATCTGAACCAAGGTGCGTCGCAGATGGCAGCGATTCAGGGAGAAGTAGGCGCAACATCCAATCGCCTGACCACAAGCGCCGCGCAGCTTGAGGACACCAAAGGGTTCTTTCTCGAGTCGCTCTCGCAAACGGAGGATATCGATCTGGCCAAAGCCATCTCAGACCTGACACTGCAGCAGTATGCGATCGAAGCGGCGAGCCGGACCTTGTCGAAGGTATTCCAGAACTCGTTGTTGAATTATCTGTAAGCAGGGGACAGACAGGTATGATGCAAGTGGCGTTGTTCACGTCCTGTCCGGCACATGCCGTCTGGTCAGTCTGACGTAAAGTTTCCGTCCCGGTAGGCCGATAAGGGTGAGGACTCGTACCTCGCGCCATGGAAGGCTGGTATGCTGGTACTCACACGGCGGTGCGGAGAAAGTGTCACGATCGGTCCCGACATCCGCGTGGTCGTGCTCGGTGTGAAAAGCGGGCAAGTCCGTCTGGGCATCGAAGCGCCGCGCGCGGTGGCCGTTCATCGAGAAGAAGTCTATGCGAGGATTCAAGACGAAAATCGATTGGCGGCGAAGACGCAAGCTGTGCCGCTCGACGCGTTTCGCCGATTGATTCCAGCAAAACGCCGAATGGCTTCGTGAGGACATACCTGTGAAGTGTTCATCGGCCCGCTTTGGATCGTTCGAAGTTCCCGACGACCGCGTTCTCCGCTTTCCATCGGGGCTCCTTGGTTTCCCTGACCAACAGCGGTATGTAATTTTGGATCATGATACCGAAGCCCCGTTCAGGTGGCTTCAGTCGGTTGAGGAACCGGGGCTGGCCTTTGTCATCCTGGACCCAACGACGTTCTACTCCGACTATCACGTCGACGTTCCCACCGATGCCTTGGCCGAAGTCGGGGGCGAGGAGGGAGAGGACCTTGCGCTAGTCGTGATCTTGACGATTCCGTCGGATGATCCGGGCCGGATCACGGCCAATCTCCGAGGCCCGCTGATCATCAGCCATAAAACCAAACTGGGCAAGCAGCTGGTGCTCTCGGAAGAATATCCCACCAGACACCCATTGTTTCCCGTTGCGGGGCTTTCGGCGGCAGAAACTTCACATGCCGGTCTTGCGGCTGAATGCCGGGCCTAGCCGATACGCACGCTGACCGTCTGATCTTTGCGAACCAGAACCCCACTTCTCCGATCGACGCAATTCCAACGGTTTTCCGACACTGAATCCCTGTCCGACTTAGCCTATCTGGCCAAGCCCTGATTGCTTTCTTCAGCAAAAACCGGTAAGCCTTTTCGCCAGTTTGAAGCCGATCTACCGGCGTTAACGATAGCCATCGGCGTGCGGACTCTCTCCCACGACACGTACGTCGAACGAACATCAACCCAACGGCTTCTGTTCGTCTGTCGTTGGGTACACCGAGGGCGAATTCAGTATGAGCGAACCAACCATCATCTGTCCGTCCTGTAAAACCGAAATCAAGCTGACAGAGTCCCTTGCCGCGCCGTTGCTTGAATCCACGCGGCGCGACTATGAGAAGCGCTTGGCTCAGAAAGACGCGGAGGTTGCCAAACGTGAAGATGGGCTTCGAGAAAAAGAGGAAGCCGTCGCGAAGGCAAAGGAGCAGCTGGAGGAGCAAGTGGCGGACAAGGTTCGCTTGGAGCGTACCCGAATTGCAGTGGAGGAAGGGAAGAAAGCGAAGCTCGCATTCCAAGTGGATCTTGAGGAGAAAGCCAAGGAGCTTGCCGACTTGAATGCGCTCATGCAAGAGCGCGAGGCGAAGCTTGCCGAAGCACAGCGAGCGCAGGCCGATCTCATTCGGAAGCAGCGGGAGTTGGACGATGCCAGGCGCGAACTTGAGCTGACGGTAGAGAAACGCGTCCAAGAGGGATTGGCGACGACCCGTGAACAGGCCAAGAAGGAAGCCGAAGAAAGTCTCAAGCTCAAGGTGATGGAGGCCGAGCAAACTATCGCTTCGATGCAAAAACAGATCGAGGATCTCAAACGAAAGGCCGAACAGGGGTCGCAGCAGCTTCAGGGCGAGGTACAGGAATTGGAGTTGGAAGCATTGCTCCGGGCCAAGTTCCCACGGGATACGATTGAGCCTGTACCGAAAGGTGAATTCGGCGGCGACACGCTTCAGCGTGTCGTCGGGTCGAGCGGACAACTCTGCGGCACCATTATCTGGGAGTCGAAGCGCACCAAGAACTGGAGCGAGAGCTGGCTTGCCAAGCTACGTGAGGATCAGCGGACCGCCAAAGCTGAGATCGCCATCATCGTAAGCCACTCGCTTCCCAAAGAAGTTGAGACATTCGGAGTGATTGACAATGTGTGGGTGACCCACCCGAAGACCGTGCTTCCGCTGGCATACACGCTCCGCCATACCCTCATCGAAGTCGCCTCAGCTCGTCAGGCTTCCGAAGGCCAGCAGACCAAGACGGAGATGATCTACCAGTATCTAACGGGACCGCGTTTCCGGCATCGGGTCGAAGCGATCGTCGAAGCCTTCTCCACCATGCAGGAGGACCTCGACAAAGAGAAGAAGGCCATCATCAAACAATGGGCAAAGAGGGAAAAACAGATTGATCGCGTGATGCAGGCAACGGCCGGGATGTATGGAGACCTGCAGGGGATTGCAGGAAAAACAATCCAGGAAATAGAGGGACTCGAACTACGCTCTTTGAACGCGCCTTCACATGACAGCAAGACTGAGTAGTCCACAAGACCGGTTTGTTTTGAAAATACTGGAGCGCGATTAGCTGTTGAGATTAAGCGGCTGCTTGGGAGATGGGCTGGTACCCCTGTCGGTAGGATTCGAGCACACGGACGAGCCGGGCGACTTCGAGTTCGAGTTGTGCGTAGACGGGGGGCGCATCGTGGAGCGTATTCAGGCGGCCAACGGCTTCGAGGCGGCCGGCGGTGAGTCCGACCTCGGAGGCGCAGAGATTTCCCGCTGTCCCCTTGAAGGAATGCGCCGCTCGCTCGACGGCGGTCGCGTCGGCGTTGGTCAACGCCGTTCTGATGTCAGCCAGCATTGTTTGGTGGCGATCGAGAAACAGGCAGACGAGTTGAGCAAACAAGTCATTGTCGCGCCCGATATTCTGATACATTTTCGCGGGATCAAAAATGCCCCGGACGGGGTCGGTCGTGGTGGGAAGGGGCTGCTGCGATAGACCGGCACTTGTATCGAATGTTGTGGGGATCCAACGTGAAAGAGCAGCCCGCAGTTCATTCAGTTTGATCGGCTTCGAGAGATAATCGTCCATCCCGGCCGCCAAGCAACGCTCGCGATCTCCTTGCATCGCATTGGCGGTCACCGCGATGATTGGAATATGCGGTATCGCATACGGCGTAGCGGTTGAACGAGCGACGTCCTCATTGCGCGTCTGATGCGACGCAACTGACTGCTCACCTTCCCGAATGCTTCGGGTGGTCTCAAATCCGTCCAGGATCGGCATCTGACAATCCATCAGGATGGCGGCATAGTCTCCCTTTGCCAGTGCCACCAGTGCTTCTTGGCCATTGTCGACGACGTCTGGCTGATATCCCAGTTTTTCAACCATGCGCACTGCGAGTTTCTGATTCACGAGATTGTCCTCGACTACCAGCACACGCTGATGCTGGATATTCTCCGCAACCGTATGCCTGGTCACGAGTTGCGGGACGACTGCCAGGGTCCGAGTATCCTTCTGCTCCTGGCTTTCGGGTAGGCCGAGTACGGTCCTGAGACAGTCGCGCAGTTCGTCATGGCGGACAGGTTTCGGCAGGTAGCCCATTGCACCGGCCTGGCGAGCCTGTTCCGCGTGACCCCGTTGCAGAATCGAGGTCATGACCACAAGACGAATGCCGGACCCTTCCGGGTGATTTTGCAGTTCTCGTGCGAGTTGCAACCCGTCCTTTCCTGGCATGACCACATCCAAGATGGCAAGATCGTAGGGCTCTCCTCGCTGCGTGGATTTCGTGATCCGTTGCAAGGCCACTTCGGCGTCTTCCGCCAGCTCGTCAACCATGCCCCACCCTGATACCAAATGATGGAGAATCAAACGATTCGATTCGTTGTCATCGACGATCAAGACCCGCTTCCCGGCAAGATCTCCGGTCGGAAGAATGGCGTGGGGAGAGCCGGCTTGTTTCGAGAGGCGGGCGGTGCACCAGAAGGTGCTCCCCTGTCCTTTGGCGCTGCGGACTCCGATCTGCCCGCCCATTAATTCCACGAGTTGCTTGGAAATAGAAAGACCGAGGCCGGTCCCGCCGTATTTTCTCGTCGTTGAACTGTCTGCTTGCACAAACGGACGGAACAGCTTGGCTTGAGTATCCGAACTGATGCCGATCCCACTATCCGTGACTTCGAATCGGATGACGGCAGCGTCGGAGAAGTCTTCTTCGAGGTAGGCCTGCAGGGTCACCTCGCCTTTGTCAGTAAACTTTACGGCATTGGCCACAAGGTTGGTCAGTATTTGGCGCAGCCGTCCTGGGTCGCCTTTGAGCCCGGTCGGAACTGCCGCGTGCACGAGCCCGGTCAGTTCCAACCCTTTTGTTTCGGCCCGCTCGGCAAATTGCGCCAATACTTGTTCGACCGTCGTCCGCAAATTGAAATCGAGACATTCCAGCTCCAGCTTCCCCGCTTCGATCTTGCTACATTCAAGTACATCGTTGATTAACTGAAGCAGCGTCTCACCGCACAGCCGGATGGTTTCCGCGTAGGACTGCTGTTCAGGTGTCAGACTCGTTTCCATCAACAGGCTCGTCATGCCGATGACCCCGTTCATGGGGGTGCGCAGTTCGTGGCTGACCGTGGCCAGGAATGCCGTTTTCACCCGTGCGGATTCTTTCGCCTCATCGAGCGCTCGGTCGAGGCGTCGATTGCTTTGGCGAAGCTCCTCGGCCGACAGGTGGAGCGCCTGCTGTGTTTCGCGAACGCTCGTCATGTCTGTCGCATAGCCTCGAACGACTCCAAAGATTGGCACCGGACAAAAGGTCCATACAAAGCTGGCACCCGGGAGGACGACTTCTTCACCGTGAAGGATGTGCCGAGTAGTTAGGCAGCGCTGCACGATGTTCGGAAGACCGCCGGGCACCACATTGGGAAATCCTTCGGGACTGTACCCGAATCGAGAGAGCAACGAGATCATCGCCGGGTTGGCATACGACAGACTCGCGTGCTGGTCCAGCTCGATAATCGGCGAAGGGCTCTCTTCGGCAATGGCAGCCAAGCGATCACGGTCGTGTTCTAGTTCCACTTCATACGACAGGTCGCGCATGCTGACAACCAGAACACTCATCCCATCGAGCATGGCTGGGGCGCAGGTCCACTCTACCGGGACGGAGGTGGTCTTTCCCCTCAAAAAGAGTTGTTGCGTCGCGGAGGCGGGACGGCCTTTGAGCGCTCCGGTCAGCTGTGCCGTAATCGTCGCGGCATCGGAGCGGGTGAGCTTGGCCCACAGGGCCGGAAATGATTTCGCCGTGCGGGAAGCTGCCCGTGGTCCGAGCAACCGAAGTCCCTCTCGGTTGGCGGTCCGGATTGTGAGGTCGACATTGAGGACGATGCAGGCGAGAGGCAGCCCTTCAAACAGATCCACCAGGGTGAAAACATTCGGCGGAGCGACCGTGATCTGACGTCGATAGGGTCCTCGTTTCCGTCGAGACCGTTTCATCAAGCAGCTCGTGACAGCGTTTGGTCCAGATGTATCCCGATGTTCATGCGTTCTCGGGTCGGGTCGAGCACACGCAGCACCGTTCGCACCGTGCGGTCAGGGGATGGCATGGCCAAATCAACTTCGAGCGGCGTCGTATAGGATCCTCCTTGTGGATCGGTCGTGATTTTCACAAGGGGCTTGAGCCGTTGCTGAGGATTGGCTCCGATCACGACGGCCTGTTCGCCGGTATTCAACTTGACCAGACTTCCGACCGGGTAGACCCCAATGCTCCGAATCATAAGTTCCACAAGAGATTTTTCGAATTGTCCTCGTTCTCCGGCCAGGAAGAGTTGCCGAACCGCATCGTGTGGAATCATGGCGGGACGAGATCCGTGCCGACTGACCATACCATCATAGTAATTGACGATGCCGACAATCTGCGCATGACGTGAGATCTGATCGTTGCCTATGCCGGCCGGATACCCGCTCCCATCGGCGCGCTCATGATGTTCCCTGACGATTCGTAAGACGTCCTCGGGCATGCCGGGATGCTCGGAGAGAAGCGTCACACTCAATTGACAGTGCTGTTCTAGCAGTGTCTTGTCTTGTCCGGTGCACTCCTCCCGTTTGCGAACCAGATTGCGTGGCAGCCGAACATACCCTGCATCGTGGAGTAACGCGCCGATCCCGACTTGTTCAAGCATCGGTTGCTCCACCCCGCTTTCAATAGCCACGACGAGGGACAAGATACAGGTATCCAGCGCATGAGCCGTCAGTGAACGATCGAACTGCTTGATCTTCTGAATGGCGACCTGCGTTGCCATTGCGGCGCGGTCACTGAGGATTTGTTCCAGCACGTTCGAGACAATCGCCTTGGTGACTTCGAAGGTCGGAGGAACCCCATGCTCAAGCTCTTCGAAAATACGTTCAACAGCTTCGTGAGCCTGAGCATAGACGATCGTCACAGAATGATCATCGGGTTTCGACTCCGGTGGACATGTGATTGTTTGGTTGAGAGGAGCCGAGACCTCTGGAACGGTCGGTTGCTGGCACGCGGCGGACGGTGGATTCGCCGGAGCCTCTGATGAAAGATCGCATCCTTTACTGGTATCGATTGTCACCATCCGAATCCCATGTTGTTTCATAAGTTGGATGGTCTGGGGATCCTTGATCATGCGTTTATGGGAGAGGAACGGGGTTCGATACCAAGGGACATCCATCTCGATGATGTACATGCCCGGAATCAGCTGTTCGATCGGGATGCGCTTGATCGCCATAGATCTTGGACTCCAAGTCAGAAGTGTCTCCGGTCGGGCATGCCGACAGAAGAGAGGCCTCGTGTGCGTTATCGGCGAAGGATGCGTCGAACTTGATCATTGTCCTTGCATCATGATGCGTTGTGATTGGTTCTGAGCCGGTGTGATCGATCCTGGCTCCTCAAGATCAGCCCCGAACGTTCCGATAGAGTCCATCAGAGTCGGTTGGTGTCGACTGATGGCTCAGGAACGATAACCATGAACGAAGTGGTCGTGTCTGTTCCCCCTGCGGGATCCTTCTTGTCGGTCGGATTGTCGCTGAAAATATCGCTCACCATCGATGAGCAAAAGGTGACGTGCGGCTCGACGCTTCTTGGATGGAAGGATCACGCGTGGCTGGTCTGCGAGCGACCGCTACAACTTGGTTATGACCAACAGGTTCCCAGCGGCACGCCATGCATTGTCAGCTATCATCATGACGGCAAGTTGGTCGGATACCATAGCGAGATACGCGATCTGACTATTTCGCCGGTGCCGTTGATGTTCATCGCCTATCCAAAGATCGTGGAGGAAATGCATCTGCGTCGGCATGTCCGCGTGTCATCCAATGAGCCGATCTTGGTGATGCGCCCCGGAGCGGGCGCGGCTTCCGCGTCCACGCTGTCCAGCAGTGACTATCTTGGCGGTTTGCTGCAGGACCTCAGTGAGGGGGGGTGCAGTGTGGCCTTGACCCAGAGACCTGCGTGGTTGCGTCAAGGAAGTACGGTCCACTTGGAGTTCGAATTGCCGGGATTGGGACACATTACCAACCTGACAGGTATCGTGAAGAGTTCCGACTCCAAGCACACCGGCGACATCGTGGGGATTGAGTTTCAGTTCAAAAAAATGGAGTACATCGAATATCGAGGATGGGGCGGATCTGTTCGGCACGCCATCGAGCAATGTGTCTCGCAGAGGGCGAGCACCTCGT
>CAZNBG010000033.1:0-2532 GCA_964570915.1 uncultured Nitrospira sp.
ACTTCCGGGACTCAAGGTAGGCTTTTTACTACGGAAAGCCTTCTGCGGAAAGGGCCAAGACCTCCGCCATGTACGAATGCAGCCAGTAATACTGCGCGGCTATGTATGGTGCAGAACCCAGTCTCTCGCGTTAGGATTGTGAAGCTGGGCGCAGTCCGGCCTGGCCTGGGCTCCGGTCTCGGCCGGGCGTCTGCTGCTCGCGGTGTCCGGCCAGCACTTGATCATGATGCAGGCGTCGAAGCTTTTTGGCGTTGTGTTTCATCACCGTGGTTCCTACGGTCACTTGGCCGTCGCATCCCATGGCAACCCGTCCGTCGCGTCGGACACACAGGATGGTGGTCGATCGAATGATCATGAAGATTTCCGGTCCTTTCCCGAGATAATGCTCGCTGCCTTGGCTCGAGGATGGGCTCGATCATAAACGGCGAGGAGTTGATCCATCGCCACATGGGTATATTTTTGTGTCGTGCTCAGCGAGGTGTGGCCGAGCATCTCCTGTATGGAACGGAGATCCGCGCCTTCATCGAGCAGGTGCGTTGCATAGGAGTGCCGCAAAGCATGAGGACTTACCGCTCCACCGACGAGACGACTGGAGTATCGCGAAACAATGTGAGCGACGCTCCGAGTCGTGATCCGGCTCCCACGATGATTTAAGAAAATCGGAGCCGATACGTGCGAAGCGATCGCCGGCGCACGCAAAGACCTCCGATACTCCCGGATCGCGTGAAGCGCCACGTCCCCGATCGGAACTACCCGCTCCTTGCGGCCCTTGCCCTTGAGGCGGACTACCCCGTCCGTTTCGTTGAGGTCACCATAGTTGATTCCCACGACTTCACTCACCCGAGCGCCAGTGGAGTACAATGTTTCGAGCAAGGCACGATCCCGTAAGGAGAGCGGTGAGAGCCCAGTAGGAAATTCCATGAGCGCCGCGGCATCGTCCTTTGTCAACACTCTGGGGAGCGGTTTTGGCACCTTCGGGCTTCTCAGGCTCTCTGCGGGGTTCGTCCGAATCACGCCTTCGCGCACCAGAAACCGGAAAAAACTTCGAAGACACGCCAGTTTCCTCGCCAAGGATGACGCTTTTTCGCCCTGTTGATCCAGGCTGTGGAGATAGGCGCGAACATCATCGCTGGTGATCGCAGCCATTCGGATGCGAGCCGTATCTTCTTTCGTTCGGCGGAGGAACTTCGCCAGTTGTTGAAGGTCAGACCGGTAGTTGCGAATGGTTTCATCCGACGCATTGCGTTCAACGTGCAGGTACGTTACGAAAGTCCTGATTGTATCGTCCATGAATGGAAATCCTCGAGGGCACGCTGGCTCAACGAGCGGCGCTTCTTGTCTTTGTCTTTGGGAGGGTTCGACAAGGGAGGAAACAAGCCGAAATTGGTGTTCATCGGTTGGAAATGGCGAGGGTCCGATGACGTAATATGAGAAACCAGACAGCCATGCGCGGTTGTGGGTGGCGGCGTGATCAATGGTTGTCCTGCCATGGCCCGCGCCGCATTGATACCAGCCAAGCCTCCCATGGCAGCCGATTCCGTATAGCCTTCCACGCCGATGAGTTGCCCCGCAAAGAATAGTGTATTGCGTGCCTTGAATTGCAGGGTCTTGGAGAGGAGTTGAGGAGAATTGATAAAGGTGTTTCGATGGAGGCTCCCATACCGTAGGAATTCGGCTTGTTCGAGCCCGGGAATCATGCGAAACACGCGCTTTTGCTCCGGGTAGGTGAGTTTCGTCTGAAATCCTACCATGTTGTAGCACGTGCGATGGATATTTTCTGTTCGCAATTGAACGACGGCTGCGGGCTCCAGCCCCGTCCGCGGATCCTTCAGACCGACCGGCTTCAAAGGGCCAAACTGCATCGTCTGGCGGCCACGTTCTGCCAACACTTCAATGGGAACGCAGGCCTCGAAATAGGGCGTCTTCTCGAATTCTTTCGGCTGCACCTTCTCCGCTGTCATCAGAGTATCGTAAAACACGTCATACTGCGCATCGGTCATAGGGCAATTCAGATAGTCATCTCCGCCCTTGTCGTAGCGAGAGGCACGAAAGACGACGTCCATGTTAATGGAATCCGCGTCGATGATCGGCGAGATAGCGTCGTAAAAGTACAGATGCTTCGATTGCGTCACTGCGCGGATCGCCTGTGAGAGTGTATCCGAGGTCAACGGCCCTGTGGCGATAATGCAGAGACAATCCGTGGGAATTTCGGCAATTTCTTCGTGAAGAATTCTGATGCGGGAATGTCCTTCCAAGGCCTGGGTTATGTTCAGCGAGAACCGCTCACGATCAACAGCCAGCGCCGATCCAGCCGGCACTCTGGCGTGCTCCGCCGCGGAGATGATCAGCGAGTTCACGCGACGCATTTCCTCCTTGAGAATACCGGGCGCGTTCAGAGGATCGGTGGATCCCAGCGAATTCGAGCACACGAGCTCGGCCAATCCGCCGGTTTTGTGCGCCTTGGTCATCTCCTTTGGGCGCATTTCATAGAGCGTGACTCTGGCTCCACGATTCGCCCCTTGCCAGGCCGCC
>CAZNBG010000033.1:2542-15060 GCA_964570915.1 uncultured Nitrospira sp.
GCACCAGGTCGTCCAGAACTCTATCAGGACTACCTTGCCGCGCAGGCTGCTGAGCCGCGTCGAGGCGCCGCCGGCTATTCTCCGGAGCTCGACATCGGGCGCCAGATCACCGGCCCGGGGCGCTAGCTGGAAATCAAATTCCTGCGTCGGCTGGTCTGTCGTGAAGCCGAAGAAGCCCAGCAGCTCATTATCAACGCTGACCGTGTACGAGCGGCCGGGGGGTGGGTGGGTCCCGCGGATCTCGAGCCCACGGGCTCGGCCAATCCGCCGGTTTTGCGCGCCTTGGTCATCTTCTTTCGGCGCATGTCATAGAGCGTGCCTCTGGCTCCACGATTCGCCGCTTGCCAGGCCGCTTCCGACCCGGCCAGACCACCGCCCACGATGACCACGTCATCTCTCATGTTCAACATTCCTTGCCGTGAAAGGCGCCCATTCTAGAAACCGTCTTTTAGTGAAGTCAAGGAGAGGTGACGTTGAACCGCGCCGAAATCCCGTGCTAGACTCCCCTCCCGGTCGGGCGATTAGCTCAGGGGTAGAGCGCTTCCTTCACACGGAAGAGGCCACAGGTTCGATACCTGTATCGCCCACCATGGTGTCCCGCTCCGTGTCCACTCTAACTCCTTGGAAATATAGATCGAATAGCTTAGAGTCCGCGCCTCGGATTCTGGACAGAAACGAGGATGTCGGCTACACTTCTGATTGTCTGTGTGACGTATCGAGCTTGCGAATCCGGTGATGAGGACCAAAACAAGCGAGGTAATGTTATGAGAGCATCGTTGACGGTTGTCAGTATCATGATGCTGGCTATGGTCGCAGCAGGTTGCAGCACAACCCACCAACAAAGTGCGGGCGCCAATGATAAGGAGTACACGCCGCCGACGAGCATCTACAACATTTTGGATAGTACGGCACTGGTGTACTCAGACCCGGCTGCCGGATCAGCGGTCAATGATCATCCCCTTCGTTGGTTCGGGTTCATTTCAAATCCGGTCGGCCAAGCTCTCGACTACGGGATTAATCGGCCTTTATACACGCTCTCAAGCGGATTCGCGTACCTCAGCGGGTACACGGCAGAAGACAACATGCTAGACGCACAACGCCGCTAAGTTCAGTCGGCCCTTTTCGCAATGCAGAGGCCCACTCGTCTGGAAGAGTGGGCCTCTGCGTGGCCCCTTCGCCAAGACCCCCTCACATCGTGTATTGTTCCTCTCAAGGAATCCGCTCATGAACGTGCTTAGATCCCTCTGTTCCGCAGGCGTGCTTGTCACTTTAAGCCTCACGATTGGATGTAACCCTTTAGGGGATTCCGTTCGACGGCCGCCCCCTCTCCCTCCCTCAAAAACCGATCTTATTCTGCTCGCTTCGACGGCGCTCTGTGAGCGCGCGACCGAGTTTGTGAAAAAACATTCTCCCGCGACACACACGTCGAAGGATTGGGGAAGTGGCCACGAACTCACGATTTCGTCCGAGAAGAGTGCCTCGCACGGAGAAGAATCCTATTTCTTCGACGAAGACGGTGTCTTGGTCGGAGCGCTCTTCACATTCCCTCGAGGGCTGGACCTTAAGCCATATTTGGTGCTCCAACACACACTCTCGCAGTTGAAGCCGTCAGTCGAGTTCTACTTGAACGTCGCCGAGTTGGAAACGAGAACGAACATGGAGAGCAGCGCTCTTCTGGAAACCGGCGATGAGAAAAGCACAACCCAGTATCTCGTCACTGGTCTACGAGAACATCCGATCTTACTCGAGGCCTCCTTCACTATTGACCCGTATGTGCGGCTGTTCTCTCCATACCGGCGGGAATTTCTTGATCGGCTTCGCGGTCCGACAGGGAGCAAGGGGGGGCAGAAGATGGAGAGACAAGGAACCGAAGACAAGGAACCGTTTACGTCCTTGCAGCAGTTCGCGCGTGGACAGGCCGCGCAGCTCGCGTATTGCGGTGAAAAAAACTATGACATCGCGGCCGACGCTTACCAGAAAGCCATTGCCAGCGGATTTGCCAACAAGGTGTGGCTTGCTGAAGCTCGACATAAACTGGGAGTTGCTTGGCAAGCGAAGGGTCAATTCGAAAAGGCGAAAACAGAATTGCTGGAATCGCTCGCTCTCAGGCCCAATATCCCCGAAGTGCTGAACAACCTTGGAACAATCCAGGTTCAGCTCGGTGATAAAGCCGCCGGCTTGAGCTCGTTTGAACGAGCGGTAGTCCTTCGCCCCAACTATGCGCTAGCCCGGTACAATCTTGCCGAAGCGTCTGAAACAACGAATCCAAAGCGCGCCATCTCCGAATACGAAACCTACCTTGTCATCGTCGAAGGAATGCCTGAAGAGGCGGCCCGTATTGCACACGTCAAAGAGCGCATCAACGCCTTGAAAAGGTAACCCCCGCCGCCTCCAGTTCCATATCGATCGTTCGCGTCGCATAAAAATGAGTAATTCATAGTAGTTCTTATTTAGTAAGAGTAATATGATGATGGTTCCAGGTCTTGCTCGGAAGGATCCTTCATGCGCCAACTCATGTGGTGTGGACTTGCGGTCGTGTGTTTTTGGAATGACACGACACCGGCAGCTGCGGAGCGAAACTGGGAATTTTCCATCGGTGGATATGGTGGCGAGGCATTTCATGCTGACACAACGGCTCGATTTAACTGGGCCATCTCACCTGGTGTAGGAGTTGAGCCAGTCGACGCGAGAGCAAGGGGTATTCGCTTTGAGAATTCTAAAGCGTTCGGAATAAAGATTAGTGCGTGGCATCTCCCCAGAAGGTACAGGTGGCAGCCCCAAATTGGCCTTGAGTTAGACGGGACCAGATTTACCGCAGACGTTCCGCCACAGACTGTCCCTGCCGATGGATTCGGTGAAAGAAGTCAACTGCCAATTGGGCAGTTCACAATATTTCAGCGAAGAGAGTTTGGCGTTGACCATCTGGCGGTCAATCTCCTCTTTCGATATCCCATCTGGGCGACATCGGATATGCCTCATGGTCGATGGTATCCCTATGTCGGAATCGGGGGTGGGGTCCAACGGGCCCGCGTCTCAGTAGTAGGAATCGAAGAGACCAGTTACTCGCCGATGTTTCAAGGTCTCGTTGGAATCAAATTCTTCTTGATCAGGCACGTAGGTGTCTTCGGTGAAGCGAAATATACGCAAGGATGGCACTCGTTCAACTATTCTGGAACTGGCCAACCTCCAGGGTATGCAGAACGCTATACCATTGTCACGGGCAATGTGGTTGGCGGAGTCGCGCTGCACTTCTGATCTGCGTAAAGAAAACGCTCAGCCTCGAGCCCGTTCCTGCTGTTCCTGGAGGGTTTTGCACTCGATGCAAAGTGTGGTAACGGGCCGGGCTTTAAGCCGCTTGTACGGGATGTCTCCGCCGCAGTGTTCGCAAATTCCATAGGTCGCGGCATTCATCCGTTCCAGGGCTTCGTCGATCTTCTTGAGCAACTTCCGCTCGCGCTCGCGAATTCGCATGGAAAAATTCTGATCGACTTCGGCGGAAGCTTGGTCACTGACGTCGGGAAATGCCTCAAGATCGCCGCGATGTGTCAGGACTTCTCCGACCTCATTCAGGATCGCAGCACGCTGGCGTTCAAGGTCACGGCGGATGTCAGGGTATTTCGCCTTCTTGGCAGGTACTTTCCGACTATTCACAGCACCTGTGGCGCGCACCTTGTTCGGCGATTTGGTCGAAGCAACTCGTTTGTTGGAAGGACGCGCTTTCATAGCTATGTTCCACGTGCGAGAAAAACAGGAAACTATACCAACCTGGATCCTGGGGGTCAACGAGGGCCGGGAGCTACAAATCCCGCCGGCCTTCGATCGATTTCAACAATGTCACTTCGTCTGCATACTCAATGTCCATACCCACTGGAATTCCATAGGCGATTCGAGACACACGTACACCGAACGGCTTGAGCAACCTGGTGAGGTAGATTGCTGTAGCTTCTCCTTCAATGGTGGGGTTCGTTGCAAGAATAACTTCTTCGACTCCTCCAAGTTTTACACGTTCGATGAGTTCATCAGCTCGGATATCCCCTGGACCTACGCCGTCAAGCGGAGAAAGGGCGCCTAACAGAACGTGATAGAGTCCACGATAGGCGCCGGCGCGTTCGACGGCATAGAGGGTACTCGGTTCCTCAACGACAAAAATCTTGGTACGATCGCGCTTAGGGTCAAGACAAAACTCGCACAACTCCCCTTCGGCGATATTCCGACATTGTCCGCAAAATGCCAGCCCATCCTTCACTGCACGAATGGCATCCGCCAAGCGCAAAGCGTCTTCCCGTTCAGCTTTCATAAGGTGAAACGCCAAACGTTGCGCACTCTTGTGGCCGATTCCCGGAAGACGGACCAGTTCCTTAATCAGTCTCGCCAACAAACCTTGCTGATCGACGGCCATGTCAGAAAAGGCCCGGGATTTTCATTCCGCCGGTCAGCGCTTTCATCTCACTCTCCATCAATTCCTTGGCTTTACGGAGCGCCTCATTTGTCGCGGCCACCACAAGATCCTGGAGCATATCGACATCGCCGCTCTTGACGACTTCAGGATCGATGACCACGCTGACAATCTGCATCGCCCCATTCGCCGTCACGGTGACAATCCCACCGCCCGCCGTCCCGCTGGCGGTTTTCGATGCCGCCTGTTCTTGAATCTTGGCCATCTGCTCCTGCATGGCCTGGGCTTGTTTGAGAATATTGCTCATGTTGCCGAAAGGATTTTTCATTCGCGTGCCTCCTGTTGGGCTATGGTACGAACCTCGGCCAACTCGACGCCGAATATCTCGAGTGCCTGCTTCACCGTCGGATTTGCCCTCGCACGTTCGAACAACACCAACCGTTGCTCTTGTTCCTTGGCCGCTCGGACTTGCGCCATGGTCGGTCCCGGGGGGTGCGTTTCGGTGAGCTCGATGATGCGAATCCGCACGGGATGCCCCAATTGCTGCTCACAGAGCTTTGCTAACACGTGGAGATTCTCTTCTTTTTCCAGTCTGGCACGGGCCAGGGTTGCCTGTTTGGCAAACCCAATGGTGACGAAGCCGCTTTCCATCCCGATAAACCGACCGGCTTCCAGGAAGGGCGCGATGTTTGGAAATGAAGCAGCGATCTCTTCTTGGACTGATTCCCAAAGCCACGTCGGTTGTGGGTCGACAGTTGTGGGAGGGGTAGGGGCCGAAGTGGCTGTTATCGTATCGGTCACGAGCTTGTGGGGTGGGTCGGGTGAAAGCGCAGGCTTCTCTTCCCTTTCTCCCTTGGGAGTGGGAAGAGGATTAGGGACCGATTTTGAGGTTATAGAAACGCCCTGGCGCAAAGTCGAGGGAGACGGGGCAGCAGATGGCACAGTCTTCTGTGTTTCAGGCGCAACCGGAGGTTTTTGGTTTGAAGACGGCACTGCCTGGTGCGGCCGGGCCGCGATGCCTTCTCGTTGACGCAGCAATCGCGTGGCTCGAACCGCCGCGGTCTCCATAACAAATCGGGGGTGAGCACTGAATCGGAGAGAATCTTCTGCCTGGAGGAAGATGCCAAGCAGTTCCTGAAGCTGTTCTGGAGTCAATGTCCTGGCATCCATCGAAAGCTGCTTCAAATCTTCTTCAGATGTTTCAATCAAGCCATGCAACTCTCGTGTGTCGGGAACGACTGCCGCCACCAGCAAATTGCGGAGGTGTTCCACCACTTCGGTGCAAAATGCGCGCAAGTCGTGTCCTTGGTCCAACAAATTCGCCAGACTGGCAAGGGCGGCAGGGCTGTCTTGGGCCATCATGGCTCCGATGAGTTTCTGTACCAGCTCTTGTGGTACTGCCCCGAGCAGCACTTCGAGATCTGTGTGCCGGATGGCCTTTCCACCATAAGCAATCGCCTGATCAAGCAAACTCAGGGCATCCCGCATACTTCCTTCACTGGCACGGGCCAGAGCAACGAAGCTTCGCTCCTCGAGCGTCAACCCATCCTGGACAGCCACGTGTCGAAGGCGTTCGATGATTTCGGTTCTGGCAATCCGCCGAAAATTGTAGTGCTGGCATCGAGAAAGAATCGTCGCGGGGATCTTGTGAATCTCCGTTGTCGCGAAAATGAAGACCACATGTGCCGGCGGTTCTTCGAGTGTCTTCAACAGTGCATTGAACGCTGAGTTTGAGAGCATGTGGACTTCATCGATGATATAGACTCGAAACTGACCACGAAACGGGGTGAACTTGACGTTGTCGCGGATCTCCCGAACATCGTCCACGCCGGTATTGGACGCGCCGTCAATCTCGATGACGTCGACCGAGTTCCCTTGCGCAATCTCGCGGCAGTTTTCGCACGTGTCGCATGGACGACTTGTCAGTCCTCGCTCACAGTTGAGGGCTTTTGCGAGGATACGCGCGACGGTCGTTTTCCCCACGCCTCGCGTGCCAGAAAACAGGTAGGCGTGAGCAATCCGCTTCGTCGAGACGGCGTTCATCAGCGTTTGGACGACATGCGGCTGTCCAACCACATCATCAAATGTGCCGGGCCGGTATTTTCGCGCAGAGACTTGGTAGTCCAATTGATGTGATGCTCCCTATGGTGAGCGATATTCCGTGAGTGATGCCGATACGGGACCCGGATCCTCGGAGCAGTTTGGGTTCCCTCTTTCAACGCGTCTAAAGAGCAGTGGGGCCAGGTGATCCTGCGGCACACAGAACTGGCTGCTTACCGTTGCTTCCTTCCGGACCTGGCGGGGTTCACAGGGTTCTATTGCACAGGGCCCAGCCCCTATTCTCACGCTAGGCTCCCTAAAACAGTCCACACCTGAGGCGTCTATCCGTCCACAACCATTACGATACAGCGGCAAAAGAACGGGCGACGTACACGAAGTGCGGTATGGCGGAGAGGGTGGGATTCGAACCCACGGTCCCGTTGCCGGGACGCATGCTTTCCAAGCATGTCGATTCGTCCACTCTCGCACCTCTCCGCGACGAGAAGTACAAAGGATCGCATCTTAGCATGCGTGTTCATGACCGGCAAGGCGGACGATCTAGCGGTTACGTCGGTTATAAGCTGGCCAGAAGGTGATTCTTGTCATGAGACGGTTATCTTTTGAGTTGCACGATGAGTATAGAGGAGAGAAAAGATTGCTCTCCTTCCAGCAGAAATCGACGATGGGACCAACCCGTCTAACCGAACCATTCCTACTAGGGATGGAGCACCCCCGGTCGTATGGGTTGACACTTGCATATCTTCGACGGTACAACGCTATACGACATCGCGTGTTTTCGCTGTCTTACTCGTAAACGATGACAGCTTCGCAGACGTTCTCCACTGTGCGAGAGTGGCGGAACTGGCAGACGCGCGAGACTTAGGATCTCGTGGGCAACCGTGGGGGTTCAAGTCCCCCCTCTCGCACCACCACCTCAATCCCTTTAGGGAGCCCGATTTTGGCGATGAAAATGGAAGTGACCGAGTTAGGACCGATGAAACGTGCCTTGAAAATCGAGGTGCCGGCTGACGAGGTGACACAGCAATTTTCACGCGCGTATTTGGAGCTCAACCGTCAAGTTCATGTTCCAGGGTTTCGACTAGGAAAAACTCCGCTGGCCATTTTAGAGAAGCGGTACGCCAAAACAGTCGAAGAAGATGTGATTCGAAAGCTTGTGCCGGATTTCTATGGTCGAGCCATCAAGCAAGCCGGCATCAATCCAGTCGTGGTGGATATCCCCCCTCTGGATCGGGTCAAAATCAAAAAGGATTCCCCATTTACCTTCACGGCGACAGTCGAAATCAAACCCACGATCGAGCTTCGCAGCTATAGGGCCCCTAGTCCTATTTCTCTCCCAGCCGACAAGCGTACAGTTGCGGAAGAACAGATAGATCGCGCCCTTGAGGTATTACGCGAACAACAGGCTCGGTTGGATGCGGCACCTGTGGGTACGGTCTTAGCGGAAGGAGACTATGCCATCGTCGATCTCGAAGGATTTCTGGATGGCATCGCTCTGGAAGGCACAAAGAAAGAGGGCCAATTGCATAAGGTGGGTTCGAAGGCCGCCTACTGGGGATTGAAATTGATGCGCACCTTAATGGAAGACATGAAGGGGAGGTTATAGACATTCTTCAGACCTATCCGGTGAGTCACCCGGATCAGAGAGTCGCAGGAAAATCTGTCAAGTTCCGTCTAGATATCAAGGGGGTCAAACGCAAAAAGCTTCCGGCTCTTGACGATGAGTTCGCCAAGGACTGTGGACCATACGCATCGCTCCAAGAGTTAAGGGACAAGCTACGTGGTGAAATGGAAAAGGCGCTCAAGAAAGATATTGAGGACTCTTACAAAGATGTCATTCTCAAACGCCTGATTGACACCCATCATTTTGATCTTCCTGACACACTCGTGGAACGGGAACTCAGCACGATTGTGCGGCAGAAATTACAGGCACGGCAGCGCGGTAAAGCTCTCGACTCCCTCCCCGCAGCTGATGCAGAAGAACTGAAAACGATTCGCGAGGAACATCGTGAAGAAGCGAATCGTCGTGTCAAGGCTGGATTGATCCTGGAGGCCATCGCTGAAAAAGAAGGCCTGTCTGTGAGCCAGGAAGATTTGAACAACGAAGTGACTCGATTGGCCACGGAATTGAGGGTCCCAATGGCTGATCTGGTAAAAATGATTCAAGCAGGTGGCCAAGACTCCATCGATGAGTTACGAGCACGAATCTTGGCCGACAAAGCTCTGGATGTTGTCTATCGTCAAGCGGTCATTCAAGGATAAGCATAACCACTGATAGCCCCTGATCGCAGCGGACAGGAGTCATCGAGGAAAGGAATCGCGGAACATGTTGGTCCCGATCGTCGTGGAGCAAACCAATCGAGGCGAACGAGCCTATGATATCTATTCACGCCTTCTCAAAGACCGTATCATTTTCCTTGGTGCCCCGATTGACGATGTATTTGCCAATCTGGTGATCGCGCAGCTTCTCTTCCTTGAAGCGGAGGATCCCGAGAAGGATATCAATCTCTATGTTAATTCGCCTGGAGGCAGTGTGACGGCGGGGTTGGGCATCTACGATACCATGCAGTATGTTAAGCCCCCAATCAACACCATTTGCCTTGGTCAGGCTGCCAGTATGGGCGCCCTTCTGTTGACTGCTGGAACAAAGGGCAAACGGTTTGCGTTGCCGAATGCCAGGGTGATGATCCACCAACCGTTGGGTGGATTCCAGGGACAGGCGACGGAAATCGACATCCACGCTCGAGAGATTCTAAAGATTCGCGAACGCCTCAACGAGATCATGGCCAAGCACACGGGGCAGCCGATCGAAAAAATCGCTCATGACACGGAGCGGGACTATTTCATGTCCGGTGAGGAAGCGAAACGATACGGTCTCATTGATGAGGTCATTACGCGACCACCGAAATTTATGAAAGCGGTAGAATCCGGCGACGTGGCAAAAGACGGGGCCAAAGGTAAGTAACACAGGAGGGTACATGGCCAAGCAGGAAAAGATGGACCGACACTTGCGATGTTCTTTCTGTGGGAAGAGCCGTGATGAGGTCAGAAAACTGATCGCCGGACCGACCGTCTATATCTGTGATGAATGCGTCAACCTGTGTAATGACATCATTGCTGAGGATTGGGAAGAAGCCAAAGAAGAGATTTCGTCGAAACTCAAGAAACCAGCGGAAATCAAACATCACCTCGATCAGTATGTGATCGGGCAGGAACGTGCGAAACGCATCTTGTCAGTGGCCGTGCATAATCATTACAAGCGCATCTCGTCAAAAGAAAAAGAGGTTGATGATATCGAGCTTCAGAAGGGCAATATTCTCATGGTGGGTCCAACCGGTACAGGGAAGACGCTTTTGGCCCAGACCTTGGCCAAGTATTTGGATGTTCCGTTCACCCTGGCCGATGCCACAACGCTGACCGAAGCCGGTTATGTGGGCGAAGATGTCGAGAATATCATTCTGAAGCTCCTGCAAGCGGCCGACTACGATGTCGAGCGGGCTGAGCGCGGGATCGTCTATATTGATGAAATCGACAAGATCAGCCGGAAAAGCGACAGCCCGTCGATTACTCGCGACGTATCCGGTGAAGGTGTTCAGCAGGCCTTGCTGAAGCTGATAGAGGGGACGGTTGCGAATGTCCCGCCGCAAGGAGGGAGAAAGCATCCGCATCAAGAATTTATTCAAGTCAACACCAGCAACATTCTATTTATCTGTGGGGGGGCGTTTGTCGGATTAGAGCAGATCATCGAACAGCGTCTGAATCGAAAATCGATGGGTTTCGGAGCGGAAATTCGTGGGAGAAGCGACGTTCGCTTAGGCGATCTGTTGGCCAAGGTGCAGCCTGAAGATTTCTTGAAGTACGGACTAATTCCTGAGTTTGTCGGACGGTTGCCGGTCGTGGCGACGCTAGAGGAGTTGGACGAACGAGCGCTGATCCGTATTCTGACCGAACCACGCAATGCCCTGACGAAGCAGTATGAAAAGTTGCTGTCATTTGAGAAGGTCAAGCTTCGATTTACGGAAGGGGCGCTGGGAGCGGCAGCGCGAAAAGCCTATTTGCAGAAGACCGGAGCCCGAGGACTACGGGCCATCCTGGAAGAAGTCATGCTCGACGTCATGTACGACGCTCCCTCTCAGAAGCAGATCATCGAGGTTGTGATCACGGAAGATGCTATTATGGGCAAGAACCCACCGATGCGCATCTTCGAGCAGGAAAATGATGCTAAGTCAGCGTAAATATTGATAAAGTATTAAGCTTACATCCGACCGCACTCGATTACTCGTGGGAGGTCCAATCAGACCGCTTCTTCTACCCGCGCATGCCCTCTCTTTCCTTTAACTAGCCTTCCCATCTTCCTCGACAAGTAGAAACACTGCGCTATACTTGCCTCGTACGTGTTTTCGCGTGTCTCGGATGGAGGATTTGTGAAATACCCTGTGTCTTCAAGTTTTCGGCACAAAGGCAAAGTCATCGAACTTGATGCGGCACGTGAAATGGTCATCTTGTTGGGGATCAATGGGGAGGCGATTGGCAGTTTGTCGTGGGACTTCGTCATCGATCAAATTCTCGCGTACCGCAAGGTCGCTGTGCAGAAAGAAATCCGGTCAGAACCTCGCATATCCCTCGCGTTTCGTGTTCGGTACAACACTCCGGAAGGGCCTCGATTCGAGAGTCGGGCAGGTGGTATCGGTGGAGGAGGGTTATTTATCGAAAGCCAAGCTCCTCTTCCGATAAGGCCCAAATTGGCCATGGAGTTTTCGCTACCCGAAAAGTCCGAGGAATGGTTGCTGGCCAAAGGGACCGTGGCTTGGGTCTGCCCAAAAGCTGATAAATATACGTTCAGTCCTGGAATGGGAGTACGGTTTACTGAAATTGCTGAGGATGTCCGCGATCGAATCCATGAGATCGTGAAAGCAATCCAGAACACGAGTCAGGCAGCCTGATTCGTGCCCTTCGGAACAAAGACCATTCTATGAAGTTTCTTGTCGTCTCCACTGCAGGTCATCAGGGCAAATCGCTCTTCATAGATCCCGGCCATGAAGTAATCAACGTGCATGATACTTCAGGCCAGTTGTTGGGCAACATGTCGTGGGGAGCCGTCATCGAACGGGTACTCGCCAGCAGCGACGATGATCGGTTTGCCCATTGCCGGACGCAGCCACGTGCGCCTCTTGCTCTGAAGGTTCGTTACACAACGCCGGAAGGAAAACAGTTCGATAGTCTGACCGGAGGAATTGGCGGCGGTGGGCTCTTTATTGAAAGTGGCGCTCCTCTGAGTCCCGGCACAGAATTGACGGTCGAATTCGCCCTCCCGGATCGCCCGTGGGATAAATTCAAGGCTAAGGCGAAGGTCGCTTGGGTTCGCAACAGACCGGAGCGATACCTCCTCTTCCCCGGCATGGGCGTCCAGTTCATAGAATTGGATAAGAAAATTCAGGACCAGTTGGTGGGACTCGTCGAAGCTTTGAATCGCAGCCGCAACCCGCTCTGAGTTTGACCTATCTAGGGTTTCACATCAAGACTCTCATCCTGCAGCACGATCAATTCCATCTGAGCCCAAAATCCGCCGTCGAAGAATCGAGGGCAATAAAAGCTGAGAATCACGCAGATTTCGCGGAGTCGTCTTGTACTGGCGGTGGTTCCTTCGCAGCGTCGATGGATTGCTGGATTTCCTTTTGGGCTGCATCCATTTCAGCTTGGATGGTGCGCATCTGAGGATCGACATTGTTTCGGACATCGGTCATGGCTTGCCGAAACGATCGTACGACCTCTCCAAGGCCTTCACCCAGATTCTGTAGGTCATCCGGCGATACTCCAACGGACGGCGTCGCCTTTGCTTTGAGAGCAGCTTGTTGCGCCTGCACACGGGCGACCGCATCCTTATTGACGATAGCTGAAGGACGTTTTGCGGCTGGTTTCGCGTGAGACCCGGCCGGCAATGATGGGTAGGAGGCACGCGCCGTCGGAGGAGGAGCTGCAGCCCGCTCCTCCGTTGAGACTACCTGGCTTGAGATTGACGCCGCGGATTGATTTGGAGAAGCCGTCGGCGCCTGGGGAGGTTGTG
>CAZNBG010000034.1:0-12012 GCA_964570915.1 uncultured Nitrospira sp.
GGCCCGTCATCAGTCCGCCGAACGAATAGGGGCTGCCGTCGACAGCCACGACGATTCTGCCGCCATTCATCGGTTGAATGTTCTTGATGATGAGCATGTCGGAGTTTCGGACTCGGCGGACGACGCGCTCGGTATTACTCCCGATCACACTATCTTTGACCGCCCCGACTCCCAGCGCTCCCATGATGACGAGGTCATACCCGTTGGTGTTGATATCCTCGGCCAGCACCTTCCAATTGCGTCCCTCAAGCGATCGCCGCTCGATCGGCAGATTCGATTCGGTACACTTCTTGTCGACGTAGTCGAGATACGAATCAGTGATGATTTGGAGTCCGCGTGTGATCAGTGAATCATGGATCTGGCGCTGGCGGTCCAGTTCCTTTTCATCGTGATATTCTTCAGGCAAGCCGGCTTCCATTTGTTTGAAGCGTTTGTCATGCATTTTGGCCGCATAGACATGGCTTCCCACAATCTTCGAGCCGAACGTTTTGGCCAGATGCACGCCGACATCCACTGCTGAATTGGAGTGGTCGGAATTGTCGACCGGTATATAGATGGTCTTATACATTGAGGCGCCTCCTTAAGGCGCGATCTGGATTAGCTCGAACGCGTGTAATTGTATGAAAATCCAAATGATTAACGCACTCCGCCACGCTGTCAAGAAATGGATGATAGCACTGGCTGAAACTGGAATGCAAGGCGCCGCAGATGGGCAAGAGCAAGTCAAACGGTGTGATCCACCCACACTGGTATCTGACGAAAAATCAACCGGCTGAGCTGGCCCTTGGTTCAGCTGTCTGTGAAGGGGAGGGAACCGGTCGACGGGAACGGAGGATTTCTTCGAGCGAGAGGAGGGCGTCGCGACCCGAATTCCCCTCGATGCCCTTGCTGAGATTCTGATCGGCGTAAGTGGGTGATTCGCTGACCGACTGAGAGAGCGATCCGGTCCATCGACGGGGATCGCGGCTACCGTGTTTACGCTCCCAGGCTCGGAGACAGGCTTTGGCGATGATCTTGTTGAGAGGGGCAGGGTTGTAGAGCAGCTTTCTGATGCTGGACGGGGTCAGCATCAACGGATTATACCCTGCGGACAGGTATCCCTCTTCCAGCAGTCGCTGTTCCAGATCGGTATTTGGTTGGATGCCCAGGAAGAACATCAAGGGGAACACACGCTCTTCCCCGAGGATCGACGCCACCATTTTGTAGGCTTCAACGCTCTGCAGGAGACTTTCTTCTGTTTCCTTGGGACTGTTGAGGGAGTAATTCAGGATGACTTTGCCCTTAAAGCCGGCCTCGGCTAGGTATCGACACCCATCGTACAGGCGTTCCAGCTTGAATCCCATGTGCAGATTGTTGAGCACCTCTTGTGAGCCGGAGGTGATGGCCACCTCCAGGTCACCTACGCCTGATCGGACCATCAGCTTGGCCAGCTCCGGAGTAATCAACGAGGTTCTGATGTAGCCGGACCACTCGATCTCGAGTTTTTCAGCCACGATCCGTTCGAGGATTTCTGTGCACTGAGGATAGGCTTCCCTCCCCGTGATGAACTGGGCGTCGGTGAACCAGAATCGCCGGGCTCCCCATTGATGGTAATGCTGAGCGATATCCTTGACGACCATATCTGGCGGTCGATAAGGGACTCGCTTGCCCTCGATGTAGGGGTAGAGACAGAAAGCGCAATCGTAGGGACAGCCTCGTTTGGACTGGACCCCGATCGACTCACCGATGTATTCGCCGTACTGGGGAAAGATCGAGGTGAGATAAGGTAAATCGACCGTCAGTGCATCAAGGAGGGCAGGGGAGCCCTGCCGGCCCTTCCGGATCTGTTTTCCCTCTTTGACGATGTATCGTTCATCCTCAATCGACCGGCCTTCGATGACCTTAAGGATAGCGTCCTCTCCCTCGCCGAGAATCCCGATCGTCCCTTCCGGGAGCTTTTCGATCAGCTGATCGGCAAAAGCTGTAAAAGCTCCGCCCCCGATCATGATCTGGGACTTTGGAAACTCTTTGCGGATCAGCCAGGGATACGACAGGATGGTATAGATGTGACTGTAGTAGCGATAGAGCTGCTTGACGCCTTCGATCGATGCGGTGATTCGCTTGAATGGGTTGCTGGCAAAGTAGAAGTTGAACGCGTGCTCCAGCGAGGAATCGCCCTCATGCGGTGAAAAGATCTGAATGTCGCGCCAGGAGAAGCAGACCAGATCCGGTTTGAACTCCGTGGCGGCGTCACGGATAGCTTGGCTGCGTTGTGCGACGGGAAACAGAGACAGGTCGAGAATACGCTGACGAACTTCCGGCTTCCGCCGATGGATAAAGTCCGCCAAGTAGGTGATCCCGATGGGATAGACCTTCTTACAGGGAAGAAAAATGTACAGAATCGAGTCCACTGCGCACTACTCATTTCGTCGCGATATGGATGGCAACAATTCCACCGCTGAGGTTCTTGTACGACACCTGGCTAAAGCCGGCCTCACGGAGGATCTGGCAGAGCCGTTCTTGATCGGGAAATGTTCGGATCGATGCAGGAAGGTATTCATAGACACCGGTGGTGTCCCGAGCCACCTTCGTGCCGATCCAGGGCAAGAGCGTAAAGGAGTACCAATCATAGAGAGCCCGCAACCAGCCGAACACTGGACGTGAAAACTCAAGGCACACGAAGCGGCCGCCGGACTTCATCACGCGGCGAATTTCTCGCACAGCCTGCGGCAAATCCCCGACATTCCGCATGCAGAAGCCGGTTGTAACCGCATCGAAGGTATTGTCGGCGAATCCCAAGTGTTCCGCGCTTGCTTGTAAGCACGAGACCTTGTCTGTCAGCCCTCTACCGTCCACCTTCTTGAGACCTTCAGCCAGCATCGCATAGTTGAGATCGGATGCAATCACGCGCCCCTGGCTTCCCATCCGTGGCTGGAGGAGCAGGGCGAGATCCGCTGTGCCGGCTCCGACATCAAGCCCCACGCCTTGTTCGACAGGGGCGATGAAGGAAGCCGTGATTTTCTTCCATCGGTAGTGCAAACCAAAGCTTAATAAGGTGTTGTTTAGGTCATACACGCTGGCGATGGCCGTGAACATGCGCTGTACGGCGTCCTCGCGGGCTTGTCCTGACCAGGTCGAGACCACTTTTGCCGGAGCCTGAGAATCTTGCGCCAGGGGAGGATGATCGGTCTTTACCATGCGACGGTGGTAGCACCCGGTTTCAAGCTTTGTCAAGGTAGCCAGTGTCCACGGTGCTTGGTATACTCGCGCCGCTGCGGACGGTCGAATGAGGAGGTGCCCTCATGTTTGGTTCCATGGCGCTTGAAATGGCGATCAGCTTGTCGCTGCTCTATCTGCTCTTGGGATTGATGTGTTCCGTTCTGAATGAATGGGTAGCCGGTCTCTTGAATATGCGGGCCAACAATCTTTGGGACGGAGTGCGAAATCTGCTGTATGACTTGGAAGGGACGGGGCCGGCCAAGCAGTTGTATAACCACCCTCTGATCAAAAACTTGGCGAAGCCCGGCAAGATCCCATCCTATGTGCCTTCTCGCACCTTCGCCTTGGCTTTATTTGATTTGGTCGCCCCTGCACATGATTCGACGAAGACGAAGACGCTGCAAGATATTCGAAATGCGGTCGCCACACTCCCAAATGAGCAAGTAAAAGGTGCTCTGGTTACCTTGATTGATGAGGCTGAAGGCGACTTGAAGAAAGCGCGAGAGAACGTCGAGCGGTGGTATGACGATGCCATGGATCGTGTGTCCGGATGGTATAAGCGAAAAACGCAGGTCTTCATCTTGGTCTGGGCATTAGCCGTCACATTGTCTGTCAATGCCGATACGATCTTGATCGCGAATACGTTGGCCCGGGACGCGACGTTGCGGGCATCGCTGGTTGCCATGGCGGAGGGCACGGCCAAAGAACCGCTGTCTCAGGACGCGAAAGAGACAACGGGGCGGGTCCAGCAGATGTCTGCCGAAATCAAGAAACTGGGGCTTCCGATCGGATGGTCACGTGAATTCGATGACCCCAAGTCCATTCCATCCGGGGGGGGGGGGGGGCCATTGAAGGGCATTGGTCTAGTGCTGACGACCATTGCGGTGTCTCTTGGCGCGCCATTTTGGTTTGACGTCTTGAACAAGCTGGTCAATATTCGCTCTGTAGGTAAACAGCCGGAACGATCGCGTCAAGAAAACGAGCCGGCGCGTAAGTAGTTGCCGGCTCAGTACTCTTCCCGGCAACAGGCACCGCGAAACATTTCGTTGCTCACCCTTTGCCGTGGGACTCCTTTCGGCTCCTTGATTCCCGCATGCTATAATCCCGTTTTCTTATGGGCAACTCCATCATCATCAAGGGTTCACGAGAGCACAATCTCAAGAACATCGACGTGGAAATTCCGCGTGACAAGCTGGTGGTGATCACCGGCTTGAGCGGGTCCGGCAAGTCCTCGCTGGCCTTCGATACGATCTATGCGGAAGGACAGCGGCGGTATGTGGAATCGCTGTCGGCTTATGCTCGGCAATTCCTTGAGCAAATGGGGAAGCCGGATGTCGATTCGATCGAAGGGCTCTCTCCCGCTATCTCCATCGAGCAGAAGAGCACCAGCCACAATCCCCGTTCCACCGTCGGTACCGTCACGGAAATCTATGACTATCTCCGACTGCTCTTTGCCCGCGTCGGGCGGCCCTACTGTTTCCAATGTGGAGAGGAAATTACCGCGCAGACCGTGCAGCAGATGGTTGATGCCATTGCCTCTCTTCCGGAGGGTATGAAGTTTCAGATTCTCGCTCCGATCGTGCGCGGGCGAAAGGGTGAATATCGGAAGGAACTGCTGGAGCTGCGCAAGGGCGGGTATGTTCGCGCCCGTGTCGACGGCAAGATCGTTGACTTAGGTGAAGACATTATTCTCGACAAGCAGAAGAAGCATACGATCGAGATTGTCGTCGATCGGCTGGTGATGAAACCAGGCGATGCCTTGATGCGCCGGCTGGCGGATTCTGTAGAAACCTCGTTGAAATTGACCGGTGGACTCGTGGCCGTCCTGACGGATGACGGTCATACCCGTCTGTATAGCGACAAGCTGGCCTGTATCAATTGTGGCGTGAGTTATCCGGAAATCACACCCCGAGTGTTTTCCTTCAATAGCCCGCACGGGGCTTGTCCGGCGTGCGACGGCATCGGCTATGTCGTAACGCCGGGTGGTCAGGAGGAAGAGGACTTCACACTGTTGGAACCCTGCGAAGTCTGCTGTGGCGCGCGGCTCAGGCCGGAAAGTCTGTCCATCAAATTAGCCAAGAAGTCGATCGCCGAGGTGACGACGCTCTCGGTTCGTGCGGCGGCGGACTTTTTCCTATCGCTCAAGTTTACCGACCGTGAGCTGGTGATCGCGCATCGAATCTTGAAAGAAATTCGTGAACGGCTGGGTTTTCTCGTCAATGTGGGGCTGGATTATCTGACGCTCGATCGAGCTGCGGCGACCTTATCCGGGGGCGAAGGGCAACGCATCAGATTGGCCACGCAGATCGGTTCGGGCTTGGTCGGCGTGTTGTACATCTTGGACGAACCGTCCATCGGGCTGCACCAACGCGACAATCGCCGGTTGCTGCAGACGTTGCTGCGATTGCGGGATCTCGGCAATACGGTGGTGGTGGTGGAGCATGATGCCGAGACGATGCAGGCCGCCGATCACCTTCTCGACATGGGTCCCGGCGCAGGCTCGCATGGCGGGCATGTGATCGCGCAAGGGACGCCTCAACACGTCATGGGCGATCCCAACTCGTTGACGGGGCAATACTTGCGCGGCACGCAGGCCGTGTCCGTGCCGCAACGACAGCGGAAGGCGAGGGGAACGCTGTTCGTCGTCGGGGCCCAGAAGCACAATCTAAAAAATGTGACCGCGCGTATTCCGCTGGGACTCTTGACCTGCGTAACGGGGGTCTCCGGATCAGGGAAGAGTACCCTCGTGTTGGAGGTGCTGTTCCATTCGCTCTCGCAGCTGCTGTATCACAAGAAGCCCAGGATCGATGGATGTAAGGAATTGAAGGGGGTTGACGCGCTCGATAAAGTCATCGACATCGATCAATCCCCGATCGGCCGCACCCCTCGGTCGAATCCCGCGACGTATACCGGCCTGTTCGGCTACATCCGTGATCTCTATTCCAATTTGCCGGAGTCACGTGTCCGTGGATATAAGCCTGGGCGATACAGTTTCAATGTCAAAGGTGGGCGATGTGAAGCCTGTCAGGGGGACGGGCTTATCAAAATCGAGATGCACTTTCTACCGGATGTCTATGTGACCTGCGAGGTCTGTAAAGGGCAACGCTACAACCGGGAAACCCTTGAAATCCTCCACAAGGGGAAGAGCATTGCCGACGTGCTGAACATGACGGTGGATGACGCATTAGAATTCTTCGAACATATCCCGTTGATCAAGGCCAAACTTCAGACTCTCCATGATGTCGGCCTGCACTACGTGAAACTGGGACAGTCGGCCACGACCCTCTCCGGCGGCGAAGCGCAGCGCGTGAAGCTGTCACGCGAACTCTCCAAGCGGGCAACAGGTCGCACGATGTACATCCTCGACGAGCCGACCACCGGCCTGCATTTTGCCGATGTCCAGCGGCTGCTCGATGTGCTGGATCGCTTGGTCGAAGCGGGAAACACCGTATTAGTGATCGAGCACAATTTGGATGTCATTAAGAACGCCGATTGGATTATCGATCTGGGGCCGGAAGGTGGAGATCGCGGCGGCGAGATCGTGGCCGAAGGGCCACCCAAAGAAATTGCGAAAGCGAAGCGGTCCTATACGGGGCAGGTGTTGAGAGAGGCGGGGTTGTGAAGGCGCGCGAATGGGATGAGCATCACGGATCGCCGTGATGCGATGAAGTCCGATGCGCCGCGGTTCCTTAACGATTGGCTGTGTGCCTTACCGGACGAACTGACCGAACGACGCCCAGCACCGGTACTGCTCATGGAGGGCCATTGGCGCTACGGCGAATTCTTGACCTTCCGAAGCTCCTGGCAACCAAGTCCTATTTCCTGTTTGGTCCCCGGCAAACGGGGAAAACGTTCATGATCCGCCGGCAGTTTCCCACGGCGAAATATTACAACCTGCATGCAACCAACACCTTTCTGAAGTTCAACCAAGCGCCTCACCGGCTGCGTCAAGAACTGACCGGCAAGGATAAGCTGGTCATCATGGACGAGATCCAGAAGTTGCCGCTGCTCCTGGATGAGATCCAGGTGATGATCGATGACCGGCGGGTGCGCTTTCTGCTGACGGGTTCTAGTGCTCGACCGCTCAAACGCAAGGGACTCAATTTGCTCGGAGGCCGGGCGCGGACCAAAAGGTTGCACCCACTGTGCTTTCGAGAGCTGGGTCAGGAGTTCGATCTGGTCACCGCCCTCGATCATGGCCTGCTCCCCTCCCTGTATTTCTCCGACTCGCCGTATGAGGATCTCCAAGCCTATGTGGGGACCTATCTGAAGGAAGAAGTTGCGGCGGAAGCGGTCGTTCGTAATCTGCCTGCGTTCAGCCGATTCTTGACCGTTGCGGCTTTGAGCAATGGGCAGATGCTCAACTATTCCAAGATTGCGAGCGACGCTCAAGTCCCTAAATCAACTGTGCAGGAATACTTCCACATTCTTCGCGATACGTTACTGGGAGACGATTTGCCGGCCTGGAGACGAACAGAAAAACGTAAGCCATTGACCACGGCCAAATTTTTTTTCTTCGACATCGGAATCGTGCGGCACTTGCAGCGGCGGCAACTTCAGGAAGGTTCGCCGGAATTCGGCGAGGCCTTCGAGGCCTATATTCATCATGAACTTAAGACCTACTGCGATTACAACGGGGTGCCGGATCTGGCCTATGGGCGCTCGACGTCGGATTTCGAAGTCGATTTTGTTCTGAACGATCGGACGGCTATCGAGGTCAAAGCAAAAACAAATGTATCGGACCGTGACTTGCGTGGGCTCCGCGCGCTCCGAGAGGAACGACTTCTGAAGCACTATATCGTGGTGAGCCAAGAAACTAGTCCACGCCGTGTCGATACGATCGAGATTCTTCCGTGGCGAGATTTTCTGGAACGTTTGTGGGAAGGGGCCTACGCATGAACGGAGGAGAGAAGAAGCTAACGGCGCACCAAGGACAACTTGTCCACTGCTCACAACATCGTGTTTTCTATGAAAATAGTGAGCCATTCTTCACGCATCCTCTGACAACTTGTCAGTTCCTACCTTTCTTATACTCAGGCCCCCAGTCCCACATAATTGAGTCTAACCCAACTAAATTAAAGGTCTAGCCGACCTTTTTGCGCAAGAAAGTTTCGTGGTCCGTCATTTGCGTACCATCCTCCTACAAGGCACACATGGAGGGGTTATGAAGACGATTCCATCCATCCCAATTTTCTTAGCGGCTCTCAGTATGACGGTTGTTTCGGTCGGTTCCAGCTCATCCGTATCTGCCATGAACAGCGGAAACTTCGCTATGCGATCGGCGGGCTCTCCGGTCGTTCTAATCGTGAATAAGGATCAATTCGAGGGAAACTGGAAACAATTCAAAGGCGACTTGAAGAAGCAATGGGGAAAATTAACCGACGATGACTTGCTCATCATTGAAGGTAATTACGACAAGTTCGAAGGCCGAGTGCAAGAACGTTACGGAGACAAGAGAGAGGAAGTGAAACGATGGACCGATGAATGGTTTAAGAAACATCACCCTATTCAGTCGGAAAAGACCGATTAATATGAAGGGACGTTACGAAATGAAACGCCTCCTCATATGGACTGTGCCCTTCGAGGGACATAGGACGGCTTGGAAATATGGGGAATATCTCGATTCGTTGGAAAGCCTTGTGAAGGGATCTGTTATGCAAGTTCGTACAAGACGGTTTGATCGGACAATGGACATGACATCCACAGAAAGTGGATAGGGTTGGGCAGGCGCTCTGGTCTTCGCTCAATCTGGGGAGAGAATATATGCTGTACTATGCCTTGGTTTTTCTCATAGTTGGATTTATTGCGGCAGCGGTGGGAGCTGGGGGTGCGGCAGCAGTGGCCACGCATATTTCTTGGGTGTTATTTCTCATCGCCATCATTTTTCTGCTCGTGCATTTAGTCACAGGTCGAAGACCTCCGGTTAACTGACCAGCGCGCGCACTGCTGATTCAATAAAAGCGAGGACCAACGTCGAAGAAGGAGGGATATATGGGAACAATGGGGAAAGGTTTCATTCTATGGCTTCTCGGTGTTCCGGTCAGTCTATTGGTGTTGCTGTGGTTTTTGGGATTTCTTCGATAAGGTGACCGCGAAACTCGGAATTAAGGCGGCCAGATGCGTTCTCCTGTCCGAGGGACCTCTTTTCACTGCTTGTCAGTGCACCCCCTTGCCCTCCATCGTTCTTTCCGGTAATTGAACAATTCCTTTTCTGCTGCGCGCATTCAAGGGACAATATGCCCGTATTGCCTAAAAGAAGGAGGAGTGTGTCCGATGCAGACTGTCGCGCTGTTGACGATTTCGAACGTATTCATGACATTCGCGTGGTACGGCCACCTGAAATTCAAGGAATATCCCTTATTCACGGTGATTCTGGCGAGTTGGGGGATTGCCTTTATCGAGTATTGCTTTCAAGTGCCGGCCAACCGGATCGGTCACGCCCAGTTCAGTGCGGCGCAACTCAAGACGATCCAGGAGGTCATTACGCTGGTTGTGTTCTCGATTTTCTCGGTCGTGTATTTGAAGGAGGCGATGAAGTGGAACTATGTGGTGGGGTTCGCGCTTATTGTGGTCGCGGTGTTTATCATCTTCAAGGAATGGTGAGGACAGTTGAGAGTACGACCATGTCGTCTCGTTCGATCCGCAACAGATCTTCACACGGCCCCGCGTCAATCGCCCCTCTGGTTGGTCAGATCACTCCCCGCCCGCTTGCAGCCCATTCTTGAGACCACTAGAATAGCCGCCTAGTTTGTCCCAACCGTTGAGCGAAGGGGGGATGGGTATGCCGAAATCGAAAAAGACCGACTCGAGTGCGAAGGCCGAGAGCGCCGAAAAGAAGTCTACACTGGCAGCCCCCTCCGCATCGCTTGCCGCGGATGATTTCGAGAAACTCGGCGTCTTCTACTTGGGACGGCCATATGATCTGGCGGCCAAGCAAGCCAAGCCCGGGTTGCTGCTCTACGATTCCAAAGATCTGGTGACGCATGCGGTCTGCGTCGGCATGACCGGCAGCGGTAAGACCGGTCTTTGTCTTGCACTTCTTGAAGAGGCGGCGATCGACAACATTCCCGCTATTATTATCGATCCAAAGGGCGACCTCGGCAATTTGATGCTGACGTTCCCATCCCTCAAGGGTGAAGACTTTCAACCCTGGATCAATGAAGACGATGCGCGCAAGAAGGGTGTGTCGTCAATCGATTATGCCAAGGCACAGGCTGAATGGTGGACCAAGGGCTTGGCTGGTTGGCAACAAGATGGTGCGCGTATCCAGCGGCTTCGGGATGCCGCAGACATCGCGCTGTATACGCCAGGCAGCAATGCAGGACTTCCGGTCTCTATTCTGAAGTCCTTTGCTGCACCGACGGCTGATGTCCGTGAGGACATGGAACTGCTGCGGGAACGCATCAGCACGACGGTCACGAGTTTGTTGGGCTTGCTTGGGATTGAGGCCGATCCGATTCAAAGCCGCGAACATATTCTGCTCTCGACGATTCTGGATCAGACGTGGAAGAACGAGGACGATCTCGATCTTGCCGCACTGATTCAAGCGATCCAATCGCCACCGGTGTCGAAGATCGGTGTGATGGATGTGGAGTCGTTTTTCCCTTCGAAAGACCGCTTCGCGCTCGCGATGAAGCTGAACAATCTCTTGGCTGCTCCAGGATTTCAGGCCTGGCTGGAAGGAGAGGCGCTCGATATTCAGCAACTGCTCTACACCTCGTCGGGCAAACCGCGTCTGGCCATCTTTTCGATCGCTCATTTGAATGACGCAGAGCGCATGTTCTTTGTGACGCTCCTGCTCAGTCAGATCGTCGGTTGGATGAGGGCCCAATCGGGCACCACCAGTCTACGCGCCCTCGTGTATATGGACGAGATCTTCGGGTATTTCCCGCCGGTGGCCAATCCTCCGTCCAAGCTGCCCCTGATGACCTTGCTCAAACAGGCGCGTGCGTTTGGTTTAGGGGTGGTGCTCGCGACGCAGAATCCCGTCGATCTCGATTACAAGGGGTTGGCCAACACCGGCACGTGGTTCATTGGACGGTTGCAGACTGAACGGGATAAAGCCAGAGTGTTGGAAGGGTTGGAAGGAGCTTCGACCAGCGCTGGGAAGAAATTCGATCGTGGCCGCATGGAACAGACCCTGGCCGGTCTCGGCAACCGGATCTTCCTGATGAATAATGTGCACGAGGACGAACCGGTCGTGTTTGAGACGAGGTGGTGCCTTTCGTATCTCCGTGGGCCTCTGACAAGAACACAGATCAAGCAGCTGATGGATCCGGTTCGGGCTGCGCAAGCGGGAATTGGTGCGTCTCGCGCGGCCGGAAAACCAGCCAAGGCGCCCAAGGGGAGCGCCCGTCCCATTGTCCCACCGGATGTCCCTCAACACTTCGTGCCGTTGCGTGGGGCACAGCCTGAAGGCAGCGAGTTGATCTATGTCCCCATGTTGCTCGGCTCGTCGCAGATCCGGTTCTCCGATACGAAAAGCGGGATCGATACGACACAAGATGTGATCGTACTGACCGCTATGAGCGATGGCCCGGTGGCGGTCGACTGGGACCGTGGGACAATAGTGGATCTGGCAGTGGCTGATCTCGAACAGAATCCAGAAGAGGGGGCGCAGTTTCTTACCTTGCCAACGAGTGCCGGCAAGGCCAAGAGTTATGCCGACTGGAACAAGGAGCTCGGCGGCTGGCTCTTCAGGACGCAGAAAGTAGAATTATACAGGAGCCCCATGACCAAAGAAGTATCCAAACCGGGCGAATCTGAGCGCGACTTCCGAGTGCGGTTACAGCAGACCGGGCGAGAACAGACAGA
>CAZNBG010000034.1:12022-14992 GCA_964570915.1 uncultured Nitrospira sp.
AGACTGAGATCTGAGGCCCCCACGGCGGTTTTCGACGGGGCTAGAACAGCGCGACAAGGGTGCTGAGATGCTTCGCCAGAAAAACGGGTCGAAGATCGCGGCACTTCAAGAACGCGTCAGACGTGCAGAGCTGGCGAGGGAAAAGCAGCAGACCGAATCCCGTTCGAGCCAGATGCAAGCGGCGATTTCCGTGGGAGCGTCCATCCTGGGGGCATTTCTTGGACGGAAGACGATCAGCGCCTCGAACATCGGGCGGGCTACGACAGCGATCCGGAGTGCCGGCCGTGTCATGAAAGAGTCTCAAGATGTTGGGGCGGCCGAGGAAAACGTGGCGGCGCTTCAGCGGCAACTCACGGATCTCGAAGCGCAGTTCAAGTCAGAGAGCGACACACTGGCTGCCGCATCCGACCCATTGAGCGAAAAACTCGAAACCAGCTTACTCAAACCCACCAAGGCCAACATTGTTGTCAAACTCGTGACTCTCGCGTGGACTCCCCACTGGCGTGATGCAAGCGGCGGTCTCACTTCAGCCTGGTCATAAATCTCACATGGGTAGCTTCATGCCTTCAGTCTAGGGTATTGCCGGATCATCCTTCCGTCCTCGCTGTCTGCTTAAGTTTTCAAACCTAGGTCCGATATGTACATCTGTTGGGTAGTGTTTGGCTAGCCCGCGCCCCTTACGTTTGCCTGGCACTGGCGTCGCGATTGCGAGAAGGAAACAAGGCGATTATTCAAAACATCCGGGTGAGTGTATGGCATCGATTCTGGTTATTGACGATGAAGAGAGTCTCCGTGACTCCTTGCGGCGGAATCTCCAAAAGTCCGGCTACCATGTCGTCGCCGTCCGTGAGGGTCGACAAGCCTTACAACAGTTAGCAAGCACCCCCGTAGATCTCGTCCTCATCGATATCTTCATGCCCGGGAAAGAGGGGCTGGAGACCATCAGAGAACTCCATCGATCGCATCCGAATATCCCAATGATTGCTATGTCGGGTGGAGGGGTGACAAGGAATGCCGATGTCTTGCGTGCGGCAAAACTACTTGGCGCTCGATGCACGCTGCACAAACCGTTCACAGGAGAGGCGTTACTCAAAGTTGTGCAGCAGGAACTGGGGAACGGCTAGTCTGTTCAGGAGTCAGTGTTCGGGTCTTAGCTCATAACGAGCTTCACAGGCAGTTGACCGTCAAACCCTCATGGTCTCGATCGGTCTTCATCATGGGACTAGAGTCTAACCGCTTCCGAGAGTGGATTCAGCGTCTCTTGCGATCACGATCTCAGACGAGATGGCCACAGAATCCCCTGCTGCAGGGGGGTAAGGTCATCGCGATCTTGTGGGTGTCCTTCGCGCTGGTTGCCGTCGGACTCTTTTGGCATTTGAACAAACTCGGAGAAACTTTGGCCCAAACGCTTGTGCTCCAAGGGGCGGACATTAACGTCGCCCTTATTGAAGAGGTGCGCAAATACTATTCGTCGCATGTGGTCGCGCGTGTGGCTGGGACAGAAGTTGATGTCACACACGATTATGCAACGAAACGTCACGCAATTCCTTTACCGGCGACCATGAGTATCGAAATCGGGAAACGTCTGAATGACCAAATGCCTGGAGCCCAGATCAGATTGTATAGCGATTACTGGTTTCCTTGGCGGATGGACGGTGGCCCACGTGACGATTTTGAGCGAGAGGCGTTGGCCTGGCTCCGAGCTCATCCGGATGAAACGTATTACCGATTTGAAGGTGTCGCGGAAAATCAGTATTTGCGCTATGCCAAAGCCGACGTCATGACAGCAGATTGCCTGGGCTGCCACAACACGCATCCGGCCAGTCCAAAGCGGGATTGGCACGAAGGTGATGTGCGAGGGGTCTTAGAGGTGGTTCGGCCCATTTCCGGAAGCGCCATGCTCATCCAGAAGGAACTGCAAGGGATGCTTGGACTTTTCGCCTGCGTCAGTCTTCTGGGGCTGGGTGGGATGGGTGTAGCCATGCTTCGGATCAGGCACGCGGCGGTCACGCTGAAGGATCTCATCCGAATGCGGACAGGCCAGCTTGAAGTGGCAAAAGAGCAGGCTGAGCAGACGGCCAAAGCGAAGGCGAAGATCCTATGCACGGTGCAGGCCTTCTTCATTGGACTGGATCGACAGGGCATCGTCACAGAATGGACGCTGGTCGCGGAGCGACTCTTTGGGATCTCCGTGGTCGATGCCCTTGGTCGCTCATTCACGTCCCTCCCCATCCAGTGGAACTGGGACAAGATCCATGAGGCAGTGGAGCGCTCCAGGTCGGCGTTGACCCAGGTCCTGTTGGACAAGTTAGAACTGAGAACGCAGGAGGGGCAGATTCTTTTCATAAGACTCACATTCACAGCGGCGGTTGAAGACCAAGGCATGACCATCACCGTGATGGGAGAAGACGTCACCGATCGGCTTCGCATGGAACGTGATCTTGCCTCCGCACAGAAGCTAGAGTCGATCGGCCACCTCGCCGCAGGCATTGCGCACGAAATCAATACGCCCATTCAATTTGTGGGCGACAATATTCATTTTCTCGATACCTCGTTCACCGACATCAATCACGTACTCGACGCCTATCGTCAGGTCCACGTGGCGGCGCGGAGCGAAGCCTGTCCGACTGAGTTGCTCGATGCCTGCGAGTCGACTATTGAAGCAGCGGATCTGGACTATTTGAGGACTGAGATTCCAAAAGCCCTTGCCCAGTCCTCCGAGGGCATCCAGGTGATCCGTCTGCCCGAGCCCTACGGGCCGTTTTTCGGGATGATCCCGATGCTGGCGATCGTCAACCCGCGGGCCATCAAGCCGCACGAGGACAACGGCGATTGGGGCGCGAAATGGATGGCGTCCAACGAGGCGGGCTCGGGCGCCTACAAGCTCATCCCGGAGAGCTATGTACCGCTCGAAAAGGCGGACCTCGTCAAGAATAACGACCATTTCATGGGCTGGAGCGACAACCCGAA
>CAZNBG010000035.1:0-5698 GCA_964570915.1 uncultured Nitrospira sp.
GGAACCGGGGTGCAAGAGGATCTCGCAAATTACGGGGGTTTCCATCAAGTCGCGACCGGACCCTTACTTCGCCTTCAGCAGACTCTGGGACATTCCCTCCCCGCCCGCGCGCCCGATCATCGCAAGGATCAAACCTCCTTTCTCTACCGGCTCAACCCGCGCTGGCTGCCGCACCTGCTCTTCCCGTTGGGAGGACTCCAGAAGTCAGACGTGTGGGCCGAAGCAGAAGCCATGGGACTTCCCGCCGATGAGCTGAAGGAGAGTCAGGAGATTTGCTTCGTCACCCAAGGAGACTACCGTACCTTCATTGAGAAAGAAGCTCCCGAAGCCAAGAAGCCCGGACTCTTTGTCGACACTGCCGGCCACCCCCTGGGTCAGCATGACGGGATTGCATTCTATACGCCTGGTCAACGCCGAGGGCTCGGCATTGCCACCGGAGAGCGTCTGTATGTGCAGCAAGTCCACGCGGCAACCAATACCGTTCTGCTCGGCCCGGAACACTCCCTCCGGCGGGAGGAGTGTATCGTCAGCGACCTCAATCTCTTTGTCCCATGGCTCAGCGAGAACCGAGCCGAAGTTCACGTTAAAGTTCGCTATGCGACATCTCCAACTCCTGCCATTCTTTCCCCACTCACCCCCTCCAGTCTTCGCATCACCTTTCACGAACCTCAAAGAGCCTTAAGCCCAGGACAATCTGCGGTCTTTTACCACGGAGACGAAGTCCTCGGAGGTGGCATCATCCAAGCGTTCAATGCCCTTAACCCAGGCTGTTCATCTTGACTTGTCCTGGAATCTTCTATAGCCTTCTAGTGTACTAGAACTTGAGTGTGTGGTCTGCCTTTGCACTCTGGATAAGGCGTCGTTCTCGACCCACGCACCTTTTGTTCACATGAGGTATTGATGTTCGGTTCATTTGGGTGGATGGAACTGTTGCTGATCTTGATCATCGTCTTGATCATTTTCGGCGCCGGCAAACTTCCTCAATTGGGGGAAGGCCTTGGCAAAGCCATCAAAGGCTTCAAGAAGTCCGTGCATGAGGCCGATGCCATCGACGTCACGCCGGCCGAACAGTCTCAACAGGCACAGTCACAGGCTCCCTCATCCGCTCAGGTCGGCACCCAATCAGAAGAAAAACCATCACCCGCATCACACGCAACGCAAACGGGCCAGATGAAACAAGGGTAACCGGTCCGCGTCTGCTGTGACGACCGGAAAGCGGGAACTGAGCAGCACCCTTGTACCAATGTGACGTATGTTCGGATTGGGAGCCAGTGAGATCTTAATCATTCTGGTGATCGCGTTTCTCCTGTTCGGCCCAAAGCAGCTTCCGGAAGTCGGCAGACAAGTCGGCAAAGCCATTAAGAGTTTCAAAGATACGGCTGACGATCTGAGGAAGTCCGTGGAGCCCGAGCTGAACATGATTCAACAAGAAGTCAAAATGGTCGAACAGGACTTTCAGGCCTCTATGAAAGAAGCGGAAGAAGAAATCACTGCCGCAGACAAACCAGCAGACGACAGCATCAAGTCAGTTGACAAGTCGGGGCACCCCTGACCACAAACCCAACATGATCGGCGCGGAGTTGTTCTCTCATCACTACCGGGAACGTGCAGTCTCCACCGGCTCCTCCCTCGGATCTCGTTTCCCCGTCGCTCAGACCAGTGTCACCGCCTACCGAGATTCAGCTCCTTTATCTCTGCTGACGTATATTTGCTTTTCCTCCTGAAGGGGCCACCTCGCACAAACGCACAGCATTCACTCAGCAGGCACGATGCAGACTCTCTCTGAAATCGGGAAACCGAACGTGTGGCTCAGGTTGGTAACGGCTTTTGCCGGCACTCTGGTTGCCATGGGCTTCATCGTGTTCCACTCTCCAGCTGAGGCGGCTTTCCAATTGCCGGAAGGAGAAAAGATTACCAATCCTATTGTGATCGGACGCGGTATTCCTCAAAAGGAGGCCTACGAGCCGTTTGATCCCAAGATCGGCCGAAATTTTGACCTGAGAAACCTTTGGATTCGCGCCGACCTGCGTGTACGTCCTGAATACCGCAACAACGTCTGTTTCGGAGGCGGTATCGGCGCTGGCGGACAATGTAACGCTCCTGGTGTTCTTCCTAATAACCTTCCGGGCAAAGCAAACGACCAATTCGCTCAGCAGATGACCCGATTGGGTATCGGATACGATCTGTCACCCGATGTCAATTTCTACATGGAGTTTATTGATTCGCGTACCTGGGGCGGCAACGGCACTCCCGTCGGAGCCGGTGGCGCCGGAAACAACGGAGACCCGATTATCCATACATGCGGCTCTACGCCGAGCCAAGGGGGAAGGCCGGTCTGTACACTTGGTATACGAGCCGGGTATATGCTGATCCGCAACTTTGCCGGCGTACAGGGCCTGGGCCTCAAAGCCGGGCGGCAGTATGTAGTCTTCGGCGATCAGAGCTTGTTCGGACACTTTGACTGGGCGAACACGGGTTTCTCGTTTGACGGTATCATGGTGCAGTACGCCACCAACATATTCGATACCCATGCCGGCTGGTTTCGCACCGCGGAAACGGATCTCTTACAAGGGGCGCCCGTGGGCAGTGGCAATCCAAACATCGGCGGTACAGGGCAGGCGAAAAATGCCGCCGGCGATGCCGACCTGTTCATCTTTTACAATCAGATCAAGACTGTGCCGGGATTTCTGATCGAACCGTTCTACGTCTATTACAAAAGTAACCTTGGCGGAGGAGACATTTCGTCGCAGGGTCTCGGCACCCCGAAGCACGGGAACCAGACCCGCCATGTGGTCGGCAACCGCGTCGCCATGAAAAAGGGCTATTTCGATTTCTCCAACGAATTCGTGTATCAGTTCGGGCAGATGGGCGACACCGCTGCCAGCGCCAGCAGCTTGTGTGGAGATCCCGGAGGCGAAGGGAAATGTCTCCACATCAATGCATGGGCGACCAGAAACTGGAACGGGTACACCGCATTCAACCTGCCCGGAAAACCTCGGATCGCCTTCAATTTTGACTATGCCTCCGGTGACGGTCGAGCGAATTGCACGTTAAACGCCGCCTATGGCGAATGTAAGACCGCCAATACGTTCGAAAATTTCTTCCCCACGAATCACATTCACATGGGATACATGGACGTACAAGGGTGGAAGAACATGATGAGTTTTTCCGGCAACATACAAGCCAGGCTCACCGTCAATGATCACGTCGAGGTATGGTATACGAACCTGCACCTTGCCAATGCCCGGGACAATTGGTATCGCGCGAGCCAGGGGGTTTATGTCTTCTCACGGCCGGACAACACCAAGACCTATATCGGGGATGAAGTCGATGTTGTCTGGACCCATTTCTTCATGAACGGCATGGTCGCTTTTCAAACCGGCTATGGTCATCTGTTCCCTGGTCCATATATTTCACACAATCTGGGTCGTCGTGCAGTCGGGCAGGATTGGGCTTACGCCCAGCTCTGGATAAATTTCTAACACACATTCACACAGCAAAATCCGCATGGTATCCTGGATGTGCAGACTCGTCTTCGTGACGACGAAACCCCTCTCGAATCGTGTAGATCGCAAGTCACGATCTGTCCGGCATTCACTCTCGACTTGTTTCAGCGGCAAGGTGTACGCTTTGATACATTGCTCCTCCACCAGATGTGAGAATGAAGTTGGAAGGCTTTTGCAGCATCCTCTCTGAATAGGCCAGCCATTGATCCCAGAAAACTCGCTCACTGGTAGTGGACATGCAGCAAGGACATGGATAGGGTGCGCGCTCCTCTTTTCTGTTGCCGCTTGCGCCACACATCTGGAATTCCCTCCATTGGGTGATCCATTACCCTCCAGTGCCAAGCTGGAAATTCCCGCATCGATCAAAGAGGTCACAATTCAATACAGCGATTCCTGTGGGCAGCTCCAGGAAATTCCGTTGGGAGATCGACTTCAAGAGGCCTTACGGGAAGGGATTCATCGCACGTTTAAAAACACATTTGAAGAAGGAACCGACACTACCTCCTCACCGGATTATGTCATTCAGGTCGAACTGATCGATTCATCATTTGACCTCAATAAGGAGGGATTGTATGACCGAGCCCCGGCCGTCTTGAGGCTCAACGCGATCGCCCGTATCCACGACCGAGCGGGAGCGTTGCTCCATCAAACGGACATCCAGATTGCCCGTCAAGAGCGGTTGCGACTCGAACAGCTCTCGAAGAACTGCAACTATATGATCGAACCCTTCATTCACGACACCGTCATCGATTTTGCGACGCGTGTCTCTCTGGATGCCAGACAAGCCGTGGCCGGTGGCCAGAAACCTGCCGCTTCGATAGAGCCGAACCAGGCCCCGATGGGAAACTTGAGATCGCCACCGGCTTCGGCCTCACCGGATCTTCGATTCAAGGCGACGCTCCTCGACGAAAACAGCGACCTCATTTTCGAGGGTGGTGAACATGTCCGGATCCGTGTGGATGTGGTTAATACGGGACCTAACGTGGTCGAGAACGCATCTGCCTCACTGACAGGGACTCAGACCGCCATGGAACGCTTTCCCACCACCGTCTTGAGGATCCCTCCTCTGCAACCAGGCCAAACGAAATCGCTGGAATTTGTCGCCACCTTGCCACTGCTGGCGCAGCCACAGCCCGCCGCGATTCGGGTTACCGTAGAGGAGCGCGGTGGGAGTTCAGCTACACCTCAAACGCTTTTTTTCACGATCGCCCCAACGGGTTCCGGAGGTGACAATGTCGATCAAGTTCCGGTACAAGCATCAGGCGTTCGGCACCCAGAGACTTCCGTAATCTCCATCGGTCTTAATTCCTATCTCGACCAACAGATTCAGTCTCGCAAGTATGGGTCCCGAGATGCAGAAACCGTCGCCAAGTATTTTCAGACTCTCGGAGGCGTGCCGTCGTCCAACATTACCCTTCTGATTGATCGCAAGGCGACCCATGCGCAGATCCAGAAGGCACTGTTCGAGTGGCTCCCTACTCGTCCCATGAAGGGAGCGATCGTCATTGTCTATTTTTCCGGTCAGGCCATGGTTACGGCGGGGGGAGAAATTCTGCTAGTCCCCTATGATGGAGTGAAGGCCGCGAAAACCCTGTACCCGCTGAAGTCGCTTGAATCAGTCCTGACAAAGCTCAATCCCCAACAGGCCATCCTTATCTTCGAGGGGAATATCTCCTCGATTCATGAGAATCCCAAGACGGCCGTCACCCCGCGATGGGATTTGCATGGTGACGGGACGATCCGATTGATCGCTTTGGAAGGGCTCGGTAGGGGACTCGACGATGACGGCCATCGGCACGGACTCTTGACCTACTACCTGCTACGAGGTCTTCGCGGAGAAGCGGATACCAACCGAGATGGGAAAGTCACCCTCGGAGAAATCAGCGGGTTCGTGCGCCAGAAAGTTGCCTGGGCATCAAAATCACAGTTTGGATCGGTGCAACATCCCCAGATCATCCCTTTGCTGAAACCCGACGACAAAGCCGCTGATGTCGTGCTCACCACACTGTCCTCTCTCGCTGCGTCAGAAACGCCCTAACCGGTACAAGCTCCTCACGCACTTCACGAAACCGTGAACTGACCGGCTTTGGCAAACCGCTCCTGCAGCTCGCCATAGTTCTGGGTGACCGAAAACTGTGGGAATTCTTCGGGTAAGTGTTCGGGGGGGCGAAAGAAAAATCCGGCGTCGGCTT
>CAZNBG010000035.1:5708-14621 GCA_964570915.1 uncultured Nitrospira sp.
AAATCCAGCGGAACGGATTTCGCGAACTGCGGCACGAGGGCGTCGAGTTTTTCCGGGAATTGGCCGCGCGCGAGGCGATGGCGTTCAAGCGCGCAAGCGGTGTGCGCGAGCGTCACGGCATTTTGGGCGCGATAGGACTTCGCGATGGTGCTGCCGACGGCGGGCGCGAGCATTTGCGCGAGGATGCGATACGGAAAGAAGCGTGTCGTTTCGCTCAACATCGCTGTGTCGTTGTCAGCATCGCCGGCGGCCATCGTAAAAAAGTTCAGCGATTTCAGTGCCGCAACGGAATGCTTCTTCTGGTTCTGCATCCGCATGTGATAGTTCACAATACGGCCACCTCCATCGATTTCGAGCTGATTGCAGAAAAGAGTCGGGAAGCCCAGCTGTCGCATGAGGGGTTGGGCGAACTGATAGAACGTGTCCGACAGAATAATGACTTGGCAGTGTTCCCGCAGCCACGCCATGAACGCGGTCGCTCCTTCCAGTGGGCCCATCTTCCCGATCACGCCTTGAATATCGCCGATGGTAATATGGTGCCGATCGAGTATGTCCAGCCTCCGTTTCATGAGCTTGTCGTAATCCGGCATCTCACGGGTCGTGATCTTCAATTCTTCAATGCCGGTCTTCCCCGCCACATTGATCCAAATCTCCGGTACGAGCACGCCTTCCAGATCCAAACACACCATCACAGGCTTGTGCATGCATCTCTCCTCTCCATTCATAGACACAACAGAAGCTATCGCCGGGTTTGGTGATCACCCGCCGGACTTCTGACCGCCTCCAGAAAATGATTGGCTTAAGAATCGCCAGGCCTTGTCCAAAGCCCGATCCAGTAACTGTGCGCCCTTCCACGTCCGCTGATTTTCACGTTCGTGACGTTCGGCCCAATCCAGGGCCAGCGGGAGTGGAATCAACCTCGTCGGAGTCTCCGTCAAGTCTTGCCACAATAACCCCAAAACTGTACTGACCCGTACAGGTGCTGAAATCGGTTCAACCGGATTCTTGGTCATGTCATCACAGTGATCGGGGGGAGATACGACAAGCAATTCACGGCAAGCCGCAGGCCGTTCATCATAAATCGTACAGATTTCATCTTCCAGGAACGGACACGGCATCCGCAACGCCAAGTATTCACGATTCACGCCATCCAAGACATCATCATCCGGCGGCTCGGGGTCATCGCACAACTCGGACAGTCGTCGCCATAGACCGTGTACCAGCAGCAGAGACTTCGATTCGGCCACCCGCGCTGAGATGCGCGCCTGCTCCTCGGTCGGACGCGAGCGGACCCACTCCCGTAACGAAAAAGCTTCCGGCGCCGAAAGTGGAACCAGCATTCGACAGCAGGCTGCACACCCCTTGCGACAGGACAGTGTCTGGCCCAAATCTACCGAGTGCCTGACCTCGAGTGCTTGAGCCTCCTCACCCAAGCGCCGCATTAAAGGAACAATTGCCGTGACAGGGACAAATCCCGTCGGCACGTCCACCGCGCTGGTGATCTGACCAGCCGGCGTGTTCATGGCTATCTCGAACCGCTCGGTCATTTTGGGGTCATCGTGGCGATAGGTCGGACATTGACGGCATCGTGCTCGCCTGACGGTGCTTAGAAAGTAATATGCCGGTGCTCGATGAATCAATAGCGCGTGGCCCCGACACACATGGACAGCCCCGCAACGATGCAGCCTTACCCAATCGACTCCGTGTCGCGTTGGCCGACTGTCCCATCGCCGTGGAGGAGCACGAGCAGCAGAGCCTGCCGGAACGTAGGCCCTACCCCAAACGGCCTCCCTCATAAGGCCATCTTCGGGCCTTGCGCAGCCGATCAAAAGGCGTAGAGTCTATGGTGCGCGGGTACACCGACCCTGCGATTATCGCGAACCGCTACTTCATACCTGCCAGCGAGGTGTACCCCCGCTCAATTCCCTACCGATCCGTTCTCACCATCGTTGCAAGAGTTTCTCACCGGTCACTGAGCCGGCAAACAACAAGACCGGTGTTGATCTTGCGCCTTCATTGCAGAAACTCGATAATGGCGCATGGAACCGCGGATCGTCTTTTCCGGCCATGTCATCGGCCTGCTGAAAGAATACATGCAGGATCTGGTCGATCAGGCGACACAGGAGATACGTTCGCAAGAACAGTTCGGTTTTACTCCACTCCCATACCGACCTGACCAAGCCATTTCCGATCTCCTCGCATTGCTGGACGACCGCATCGAATCGGAAGGGATGCAGGTAGGATTGCCCGAAGGGTTTCTCCATGATATGTGGAGTCTCTGTAACGAGGCGGTCGCCCCGGTATCCGACCGAGTCTGGCTGGAGACAAACGTCGAAGGTCGGCACCTTGGCAAGGCTCGGACGAGGGAACTCACCTATCGAGCCCTGATCGAGTTCATCGACTCCCGTTCACCTGGACGAAGCTGACGTATGGCTTCCTGGCTCATCCGGTGGTCCTTTGTCATCTTCCTGACTCAAGCCGGCAATCTGCATGCGGACGACGGGTTGGCCCCACCCGTCAAGACTTCCGACGAACGTCATGCGGTCGCACTGACTTCGCTCGTCACACAGGGGCTCGAGCAACCGCTCTATCTCACTCATGCCGGTGATGGTTCGAAGCGGCTCTTTGTCGTCGAGCAACCCGGTCGCATCCGCGTGCTGGAAACGAACGCCCTGCTTCCCGGCCCTTTTCTTGACGTCACCGAACGGGTTCTTTCTGGTGGGGAGCGCGGCCTTTTGGGACTGGCTTTTCATCCTGACTACCACCGGAATGGGCGTTTTTTCGTCAATTACACGAAAAAGCCAGACGGCGCGACTATCGTGGCCGAATACCACCGGGGAGCAACGGCGACATCCGCCTCTCACGAAGAACGGATTCTCCTGACCGTGGCGCAACCCTATCCCAATCACAATGGCGGCATGTTGGCCTTCGGACCCGACGGCTACTTGTACGTCGGTCTCGGCGATGGTGGATCGAAAGGCGACCCGGAAAACCGCGCTCAGAATCCTCATGACCTTCTCGGGAAAATTCTCCGGATCGATGTGGACCGAGGTGATCCGTATGGAGTTCCGGCGGACAACCCCTTTGTCAAGACCGGTGGCCGACCGGAGATCTATGCGTTGGGATTGCGAAACCCATGGCGGTTTTCTTTTGATACCGCAACCGGGAGCCTATGGGTGGCCGACGTCGGACAATACAATTGGGAGGAGATCGATCTGGTCACCCTGGGTGGAAACTACGGTTGGCGAGTGATGGAAGGTACCCATTGCTTTCATCCTTCCACCGATTGTTCAACGGTCAACCTCAGCGTACCGATTCTTGAATACTCACATCAACATGGACGCTGCTCGATCATCGGTGGATATGTTTATCGTGGACGGCTTCTTCCGGATCTAACGGAAGCATACGTGTATGGGGATTTCTGTAGCGGGGAGATCTTTGCTTTGTCGACCCTAGGAAAAGGCAAGGGTCTCGACGAACCGCGCCCGATACTCAAGACTTCGCTACAGATTTCGTCGTTTGGGGTCGATGCGGCCGGCGAGCTCTACGTCCTCGATCATAAGGGGGGAATCTACCGTCTCTCACGTCCATGAGACAGGATAGTGAGTTGCCCGCAACCACGTTCGAAAAGGAGAAGCAGAAATGCGTCCAGGACAGTATTGGCTGATGAAGTCAGAACCCTCCACATTTTCGATTGATGACTTGATGCGCTCTCCCGATCGGACGACCAGTTGGGATGGAGTCCGCAACTATCAAGCGCGTAATTTCATGCGCACTATGTCGGTAGGCGATCACATCCTGTTCTACCATAGCAGCACTGATCCACCCGCGGTCGTGGGCATCGCAAGGGTCGTCAAGACCGCTTATCCTGATCAAACGCAATTCGACAAGAGTGACAAGCACTACGACCCGGAGAGCAAGCCCACCCAGCCAAGATGGGACATGGTCGATATCAAGTACGTTAGAAAACTTCCACGACCTGTGACGCTGGATGAATTGCGGAAGGATCCTCAACTCAAAGGAATGGTCTTGCTGCAGAGGGGTTCGCGGCTCTCCGTTCAGCCTGTCACCGCGATCGAGTGGAAACACATTATGAACTTGGTAGAAGACTGAGCTTCCGGTCGCTATGTACTGGCTTTTCCATCGTCCATATGGCGATGTTGCCAGTCCAGCCAGGCATGGCCCAGCTCGTGTGCTAAAATGTACCGGCGGCGCGTGACAGGAAGTCGCTTCCGTACGTAGATCGTCTTGGTGTCGTCATCCCAAATCCCATCGGCATTCGCATCGCGCTTGTCCATTTCCGCATCGGACAATTGTCTGACCGAAATCCGATACCCGAATGGAAGGACCACTTGATTGGGGATGCGTAACATCTTCTTTCGTTCTCTGAGCATCGTCGCCATGGTTCACTCCATCTTCCTCCTACGATGGACTTAGCCTACCACAAGAAGGCAGGCGGAGTACTGGTAATGTTGTCATTATATATCAATGTGTTATGATCCTATCTGCTGAATCTTCCAGACACCTTTTGACCGCCGCACTCACCTTTATCCGTTCCCCATCCGACGAAATTTGTGTATGATCGCCTCATGGAACTTGCCACCCACGAGGAGTTCAGCCACACCCATCCCACGTGTATCCGCGTGGCTGGAGTGAAGATCAGGAACCAAGGCGAGGTCAAGAAATTGGGCGCAGCTGGTTTGCCCTTATGTAGCGGCGACCCCGTCTTGATTGAGGTAGAGGGCGAAGTCACGTTCGGTATCGTCTACACGGAGCCCTATTCGACCCCGTTTATCCCTCCCATGCGAGCGATGAAATCCATTTTGCGAAAGCCTGATGCCGAAGAAACGGCGTTGATCGCCAGACTTCAGGCGCTTTCCCAAGAAGCAACCGTCTATTGCCGAGCAAAAGCGGCCGAGCTCAACATCTCTCTCAAGCTGGTCGAAGTCTACGGGACCATCCAGCGTCGCCAACTCACTTTTGTCTACACCGCGGAGGACCGAATCGATTTTCGCGAACTCGTTCGCGACCTTGCCCGCCGCTTCGGCGGTCGCATCGAAATGCGTCAAGTCGGAATACGCGAAGAAGCCCGGCGGCTTGGCGGCATCGATACCTGCGGGTTGGTGCTGTGTTGCGCGAGTTTTCTGACCGATGTGAAGCCCATCACCGCCAAGCAGGCAAAAAAACTCGACCTGCCGATCGACGACCCTCGCTTGCTGGGCGTGTGTGGCCGGCTGAAGTGTTGTTTGCTGTTTGAAATAATGGACGCTGAGGGGAAGATTCCATCCGACACACAACATCTTATTACACCGACTCGATCCGATTCCTCTTCCACGCCAACCCAGTCTTCTTAGTTCGCACCCCATCAACTCGAATACGAGTGAACACCTATTGACGGGATGGCGACTGCTCCTGAAGCAGTGATTGCACCGTTTCACCGACCAAGGCCTGCTCCACGGCCTTGTCTCGACGGCGTAGGAGGCTGGAAATCGGATCGGCCGTATCGAGGTGCGTTAGCACCCAGGGCGGACTTCCGTTTCGAACCGAATCCAGGACCTCTTTCACGAGGATCAGATCGGGAGCCTTGATCAGGCTCACACCTGTCGGTTCCTGGAGCCGGGCTACAAAGCCCGTTTGGACGAGACGTTCCACCTCTTCCTCGATCAGAGATAGCGGCAGATTCAACACACCGGCCAGCTCCGCCAGACCCAAGGGATAATCGCCTTTCAGATAATGATGTCCCAGAGCCCGCAACACCTTGAGGGCCAGTTGTTCCCGAAACACGTAGGTGCCCTGTTCCCACAGCAGGCGGGAAAGATAGGCCGTGGGATATTGGTGGAAAAATGAGAACTGCGCACCAATGAGCACGATCATCCAACTGGCATAGAGCCACAGCAGGAAGAGAATTAAGACGGCAAAACTCGAATAGATCGCGCTGTAATTGGCCGACGCCGCAACGAATTTTGCAAAGGCCTCCCCTGCAATACCCCAGAGGATCGCCGCCGAGACGCCGCCGACCGCCGCTGAGGGGAATGTCACATGCGTGTTGGGAATCACCTTGTACAAGAACGTGAACACGGCACACAACATCACGTAGGGAACCAGTTGACCGCTCCACACAAACAGCGTTCCGAGCGGCTCCAATTCCCCAAGCCGCTGGACCAGGGTATGGCTTTGGAGTGAGGCCAGGAGGCCAAACGCGCCGACGACCAGGACTGGTCCAACGAGGACGGCACTGAGGTAATCGGCAAACTTCCGACCCCACGTGCGCCCCTGCTTCACCTGCCAGATCGCGTTCAAGGCTTGCTCGATCTTGTCGATCAGTGAGTAGGTCGTATAAAAGAGTCCGACTATCCCGACCGCTCCCAACACACTGATTTGGATATTGTCGACAAAGCCCACGATCGTGGCGGTGATCTCCTTACTTTTTGGACCCAGTGGCTCCAGAGCCTGGGCCAGCATGGGTTCGACTCCATGGTGGACGCCGAAGGCCTTGAGCACTGAGAACATCACGGCGAGAAAGGGTACCAAGGAGAGCAGCGTCGTGAAGACGAGTCCGGCTGCCCGGGCATCCAACACGCGATGACGGAACTCCAGTCCTACAGCAGTCCCCAACCGAATCACCTGAATGCCTAACCGTCGGACGAATGAGGCGCCCATGAGATCGGTGGTCCAGAGATCGCGCTTGGCAAATTGCAAGATGCGGGTGGAGCGAATCATGGGCCGTGTTCCTTAGCGAACTCGTATCGAACAGCGAGAGCCAAGTGCAGGGGCCTCAGTCTAGCACAGCCGGGCATATCTGACCGAAGCCGCCAAACCATCCGGACGGCAGCAGAAGGACCGCGCGGCTCGGTCCGTTATTGAATGAGGCCTGCGCGGCAATCTCGCCCTTATCGTTGATGGCGAGCGCGCCGATCAGCTTCCAGCCGGACGTCGCCGAGAGCCGCGTGTTCAAATCAATCATGGTGGACCCATCGTACAGAAAGGCGGTGATTCCCGTGCTGTTCTGTGCAACGCCGACCACCCGGGCGGACGTATTGATCGCGTGCGCCACACTGAACCACTCCGGATGCGCCGAGTCGAGCGTCCCAAGGTCCTGCGTGGGTTCGAAGTGATTCCGCGAAAGAAATGCATGCGGGACCGTACTGCCAACGATCCCAGTGACATTCCCGTGGAAGTTGATCGCGCGCGGCTCCATGACGCGGTCAAAGTCGGGAAGCACCGGGTGTGGGGAGGGCGGGCGAATCTGAAACCATCGATTCAGGTTCGGGAACAATTTCATCCCCAGTATCGAGCCACCGGAAGCCCGGAGCGGCCCTGTCACCTCACCGGATTCACTGATGCCGGTCGTCCGGCTGACGGACGCGGTTCCGCTGGGTGGAATCACGACGAAGGTCGGAAAGGTCACGGCTTGACCGTTGCGGTACGACACCGCGTCTTCGGCGGAAAGCCCGGGGACGGACTGAAACCCGACGATCGTCCCGCCCTTGTTCACGGCAAGCGCATGCTGGTCCAGCTGGTCATTACCGCCGAGATCCCGGAACACTCCCTGATGAAACGAGAACGCTCGTGACTTCTCGTTCGGAGGCCGGAAGGTGCCCACAGCCATAGCGGCGTCGTTGATTGCCATTGCTTCCGATGAGGCTCGGGGCACCCTGGCACCGACATCGACCATCGTGCAGCCCGGCCTATCGAAGACGAACGCGCGCCGGAAGCTGTCGTTGTTCCTGGACCAGAAACCGGAGACTTGGCCCAAACTATTGATGCCAGTGGGCTCGGACGTCTCGAAGTCCGGATGCACTCCCAGGTCTATCACTTGATAGGTCTGGGCACACGACACACACGTCACCGACAGTCCGAGAGCGAGAACCATCATCATTCGATTCATGGCCACCTCCTGTACTTCCTGCTCACGCCTGGCCATCGATCGGGTGTGCATCCTCACTGCATCGTGAGTCGGATGGATAAACCCACGGGGTGCACGAGGTGGGGTGGAGTGTACTCTTAATGTAAGAGAACGTGTAGGGGAGGTTTCAATATGCCATTGAAGTGAAATCTACAAGAGGCATTTCTCCGACGGCTCTTCAGCCCCGCTGGTTGCTTTCACTAACGCCGTATGAGCTCCTGCCACCCTTTGAACGGGGACACCCTGCCGTCGTCATGGTTCTGAGACTCGTTTAAGGAATGCACCACGGGGACATAAGGTGGGTAGGAAGATGTGAAACCGTTTCAGTGTCTGGGCGTATGAAACTTAGTGTGACGACCGTCCTTGCCCAGGTTGAGGAACCGGTCTCATACCCGTGGCTTCGTGCGTCGCTCCTCGGCAAGAGTTTCGTCTGGACCTCACGTCAGTGGATCACGTTCAATCTGCGCGTACGCGTACGCGGCAGAGTACATGGTTCGAGTGCATCGACCATACGTTTTGCCTCTTTCAGGGCTGCCGTTGTGGCCTCTTTGCGGGAGGAGAAAGTGCCATTGGGACACCCTGTTTGGCATCCCCAACAGGTTTGTCTGGATTCAATAATCATATACGGGCAATGCCAGGTTCCATTAGCTTGTCGTATGGGAGCCACGTCGATCCTTCGCTGCTTATAATATTCCATGGTCATCTCCCTTGTTCACAGGCCGCATGACAGATCTCGCTACCCTTGATTGGCTCCCTGGCTGGTTGACTCTATAAGAACCGACTATCCGCGACAACCAGGGACAAACCGTATGTTGGCCAGTAATAGTACTGAAAATCGAACGAAAAAGACCTGTTTTTCACCCTTGGCCGGGACGGTCCAAGGGGCGGCTTGGTGCGCCCCGGCCACGCCCGGCTTCGCGTGGCGCCCGACGCGCCAGCCGATCGTCCTCGCCCTCTTCGAGCCCGCGCCGCCCGAGAGCGCGCGCCCGCTCTTCACGACCGTCATG
>CAZNBG010000036.1:0-9513 GCA_964570915.1 uncultured Nitrospira sp.
ACGAGTTTCCACAGGCACAATGGATTGTGGCTTCCCGATAGACTGGATGAATACCCTTCTGCATGGCCTACGACTCCTTACCGAAGAATTGTCACCGCGATTGACCCATTCTTAATCCGCAGTACTTTAATCCGAAGGACGCTCAAGAAACAAGCTCCGCCTATCGGTTCATCGATTGGAGAAATTCTTGGTTGTTCTTGGTTCCACCGATCTTATCCATCAGGAATTCCATCGCTTCCATCGTGCCCAATGGACTGAGCACTTTGCGCAGAATCCACATTTTGTTGAGCCGATCCTTGTCCACCAACAATTCTTCCTTTCTCGTCCCGGACTGACTGATATCGATCGCGGGGAAGAGACGCTTGTCGGCCAGACGGCGATCCAAGTGAACTTCCATATTCCCGGTTCCCTTGAACTCCTCAAAGATGACGTCATCCATACGGCTGCCTGTATCCACAAGCGCGGTCGCCATGATAGTCAAACTTCCGCCGTTCTCAATGTTACGAGCCGCTCCGAAAAAACGTTTCGGCCGTTGTAGGGCGTTGGAATCGAGACCGCCGGAGAGGACCTTTCCGCTGGGCGGCGCAATGGTGTTATAGGCACGAGCCAGGCGCGTGATGCTGTCCAATAGAATGACGACATCCTTCTTGTGTTCGACAAGCCGCTTTGCCTTCTCCAACACCATTTCAGCAACTTGGGCATGCCGCTGAGCCGGTTCATCAAAGGTGGAGCTGATGACTTCCGCCTTTACCTGGCGCTGCCAGTCGGTGACTTCCTCCGGTCGTTCGTCGATCAGCAAAACAATAAGGGTCACTTCCTTATGATTCTTAAGGATCGCTCGGGCAATTGCTTGCAGTAGCATCGTCTTCCCGGTACGGGGAGCCGCCACAATCAACCCCCGTTGGCCTTTGCCGATCGGGGTCGTCAAATCCATCACGCGGGTACAATACTCTTCACGGTCGAATTCCAGATTGAGTCGCTCTTCGGGATACAAGGGAGTAAGGTTATCGAACAGAATCTTATCCCGCGCGACTTCCGGATCTTCATAGTTGACCTTTTCGACCTTGAGTAGGGCGAAATATCGTTCGCTCTCTTTCGGGGGACGGATCTGGCCAGACACAATGTCGCCTGTGCGAAGGTTGAACCGGCGGATCTGTGACGGAGAAATGTAGATGTCGTCGGGTCCCGGCAGATAATTGGAGTCCGGTGCACGGAGAAAACCAAATCCATCAGGAAGAGTCTCCAGCACTCCTTCTCCGAAAACCACCCCATTTTTTTCGGTCTGAGCTTGGAGGATCGCAAAGATCAGCTCCTGTTTTCTCAGATTGGCGGCTCCCTCGATTTTCAGTTCCCGAGCCACATCGTTCAGGTCGGCAATGGACTTCTGTTTCAGCTCTGCAAGATGCATTACTTCCCCCCTAGCTACTGACATACAACTCCTCTCGATCCTTGGCTCGGTTACCCGTCTAGAAGAATTCGCCCAAGCTGATTGGCCATGCGAAGCGTGTTTTGGTCTCGGCGATGAGCTTAATATAAGTCTTGGTCTATCGGGTTGGAAGAACTCGTGGAAGTTCGTTGTCTATTTTTCTTCTCAGGACACTATGATACTTGTCTACTCAGAAAAAGTCTGTTGGTCGGCCTGCTAATGACTTCACTCACACTGCTGCTTAGGTTTGATTCGAGATAGGTTCCGGAAATGAATTCTAAATGGGAGAGAATCAGCTCACTCTAGATCCTTGCGTCAATCATACCCACGCACCAAACGGTTGTCAACTAGCATGTGGATTTTTTGTTTCCTGCATAAATTATTTTCCCACCGCAGCGCATTGACCATATTACCATATATCGTATTCTCGACTTGTTCATCGAATATAAAATGTGTTACACAGGGAAGACGACGACCATAATGGCACGGGACGAAAACGAAACCAGCCCAGACCGGGTCTTTTCCCTTTTTGAGGCAAATCAGTTAATCCCACAACTCCAGTTACACCTGTCGACCGTCCAAGAAAGTAAGGCCGTGCTCCTACGAACCCGTGGGGAAGTAAGCAGGGCCTCGGCCAACGCTTGTTTTGGAGGTGGAACACCTGTTGGCGTCCCTTATGTGAAAAGCCTCCAGGATATCAGCTCTCACCTCCATGCCATCCATGAGCTGGGAGTTGTTGTGAAGGATATCGATCTGGGGCTGTGCGATTTCCCGCATATCCGCAACGGCCGAATCGTGTATCTATGCTGGAAGCTCGGCGAAAAAGAAATCCGTTGGTGGCACGAAGTCACGACCGGATACAACGATCGTTGTCCTATTGAAGAAGAACCCACCTAGTTTGATCCCTGCCCAGCGAGGGACCGGCGGATAGTGCCCACTTACAAGAGATCAGCGGTATGAAGTTCGTCATCATCGGCTACGATGGCCCAGATGGAGAAGCGAAACGGAAGGTGCATCGGTCTGCTCATCTCGCCAACCTCGAACCGCTAGATAAACAAGGGCGAGTAGTCCTCGCCGGCCCTCTTACGGATAAAGCGGGGAGTTTGCTGGTGTTAGAGTTCGAGACTCTGGCGGAAGCCGAAGAATTTGCCTACCATGACCCATACATGATTCATGGGGTCTTCGAAAGATTCGAAATTCACCCATTTATGCAGGTTTTCCCCAAACAGCCCTAACAAGCCTCTCACTCGACACGAGAATTGTCTGACATGCATTCGAGCGGTATAGTTATGGTATGACTTTTCGCCTCATGTTGGGTGCGACTTCGATCATCACCGTCTCCGTACTTGCTCCGTATCACCACACGAGTGCTTCAGAAACCACCATCGTGGCTGAAGGACACTATGTGATGGGAGACGGTGACACGCTTGCCTCAGCCGAGGAACGAGTGCTCCAGCGCGCCCAACGCAGAGCGGTTGAGGAAGCAGGACTGTACATCGAGTCAACCTTTCACGATCTTGAAAAAACCGAGGCCGGCAAAAGCTTCCAAACAAGTTCATTGGAGATTCGCACTATCGCTGCCGCGATAACAAAAACCGAGATTCTGGAATCACGCCGTTCCTTCGTAAGCGACCGGCCTAGTTTCTATATTCAAATTCGCGCGGTCGTTGACCTTGACAACCTCCAAGCAGCGGTTCAGCGATGGCAATCTGAACAGCGATTTGCCCAACACTTCCGCCGTCTTCAGAAAGAGAATGCCGAACTTAAGGCGCAACTCGATGAGCTAAGGATGTCTCCTGCCAGCGTGCGAACTCTCACCATCGAGCCCCTCAGCCACGCTAATACTAAGGCTCGTGAACAGGCTCGGACATTCGTCGAGAGAGCAATTCTGACGCAGCATCTTCCCCAGAAGCTTGACTTCACCTCGCAGGCCGCCGCCCTGGACCCTCAATCCGTCGAACCTTTGATCGTACGCGGCCAAACGTACCTGCGGCTCGCATCCGCTGCATATTCCAACAGATCAAGACCGAGCGAATATTCCGAGTATGTCGACAATGCCCGGATGGACTTCGATCGCGCCCTTCGCATAGATCCGCGGAATACTTGGGCCCTTCTTGGTCATGGCGACGTCAATACGTGGCTTAATCGCCCCGAGGAAGCAGCGCACTCGTTCGAACAAGCCCTCGAGTTGGATCCCTTCTTTGATCTGGCACGTCACCGGCTCATTGACTTGTATACCGTTGAAGCCCGAAAATTGGTTGCTCTCAAACAGTGGTCCTCTGCTCTTGCGATCTTACACAAATGCTTACCTCCCCGAATTCCTGACAGTTGGATTCCCTACCAAAAAGAAGCTTATTTTCTCAGGAGCACGATCTATAAACAGTTGAAACAACCGATCCCCGCGATCGACGACCTCAGCACCATCCTGCGAATCAATCCTACCGATACTCATGTCTTACTGGCGAGGGCCAAGCTCTATCAGGAAGAACTTCAAGGGCGTTCCGCAAAAGAGGATTACGAACATGCTTGCATGCTCGGCTCAACGGAAGCCTGCGAACAGCTCCCATAGTGACGTTTCAGCACGTAGTTTTCCTCGGCTCACTGCGCATCCATGTTCTACGCGGCTCGTCGAACTCTCATTTGACAATCCAAAAGAGCGATACCTATAATGCGACGGGGCTTGTTCCTGGCGATGCCCTAGTACCCTTCGAACCGCCCAGTGGACAAAGGGCCTAATTATCTATCCGCTCGTGGCCCGAAAGCTCATTTCCGTGGGCCTTCTGCGATGTTGCGGAATGATAGAGAAACAGCTTAGAGTGTGTGGAGAATCAAGTGGCTGAAAAAACACCGTTCTTTCATCAACCCAAATTTTCCCGGAGTGTAGGTTGTGATGAGTGACTATCGCGTGCTCCCAGGACCAGAACACTTTCTTCCACCAGCCGCCGCAAGCATGGGAATTCGACTCCCAAATCCAGGAGAAGCCCATATCAATGGGGTGATCACCTCGGAGGAACAAGCCTATGAAGAAGCGGCACGTCAATTCTTAATGGCAAAAGTCCCGACAATCTTTCCTGGTCCCCTGGTGCTTTGGGCATGGAACGAAAAGGCTGCAAAGAAAGCGACGGCCATTCGACATCTTTTTAACACGATGAAAGAATGCGTTCAGCCGAGCCAAAAGCCGATGCTGATTCCAATGCCGGATTACCGCCCCAAATATCCTAAAATCAACCCCGAAGTCGAGATCAACCCGAATCATCCGAATTTGACGATCTGGCATAACAAGATCGACTGCTGCATGTTTGTTGGCGTGCACTGCCATCAAGCCAATTTGTCGCTAAAGATTATTCGTGGAGGAACCTCCTGCTACACTATTGCTATGTGTGCGCAGGCCGGTCACGAAGATGCCATGCTCTCGTTTCGCGATGCATCTGTTGATAAGATCATGAGGTTGGCCGATACCATCAAGCGATTGAAAGGGACCGTTCAACCACGGCTAGCATCAGCCAATAATGGGGTTTCGAATTAACCGTTTGAAATCCGTGAGTGTGAAAGGAGGCTGGGTCCATGGCAGAAATAAAATCAGTGATCGGAACACAAAATAAAAAAGGTCAGACCTATACAGACACCTGGAAAATGATGAATGAGGCTCCGCGTACGCCATCATTCTTCACGGGCAGCGAAGTCATCAAGGAAGCTCTCCGTCGGGCAAGCTGCGACGTCATGATCGCGTATCCGATCACACCACAGAGTGAGGCCGCCGCATTGATCGGCGAATTATTTGCGGAAGGTTATATCGGAGACTATTTCCGCGGAGAGAGTGAGTTCGCCGTCATGTCGCAATGCGCAGGTTCCGCGTTTGGCGGAGCTCGCGTGTTCACGACAACAGCAGGACCGGGCACCATGCGGGCCATGGAGAACTTCCCGATGTGGGCCGGCGCTAGGTTACCGATTCAGATGATCGTCACCTGTCGAGGCATCAACTCACCGCTCTCGATTCAGCCAGACACGCTCGAAATCGCCTATCTGCTGAACACCGGCATGTTGGTGTGGCATGCAGAAACTGCTCAAGACTTCTTCGATTGGATCCTGAAAGGCTACATGGTGTCAGAGGAGCCGGATGTACACCTCCCGCTCGCACTGTGCTGCGATGGGTTCTTTGTCACTCACACGAAAGATGTGGTGAATCTGACGCCCGCCGATATGTGTTTGCCACCCTACGACCCCTACCGATCTCCCGTACCTTGTATGGATATGGAATGTCCACCTGTTCGGATGATGCGCGATCCATTTGTGATGAAGAGTAACTATATCAGCTATGCAACCCATGCTAGCTGGCAGCAAGAGATTTGGGCTGCTGTCGAACGCTCGCGAAAACATTCGATCCATTGGTTGAATGGCCTGATCGATACAGAAAATGCGGATGCAGACATCGTGATCGTCGCTTCAGGTACTGCCGTTTCTCAGGGCCGAGAAGCGATCCGGCTGTTGGAGGATGAGGGTGTGCGTTGCGGACTAGTGAAGGTGAAGACGCTCCGCCCCTGGCCGGAAGAAGAAATTCGAGAGGCTACCAAGAACGCGAAACACATTTTTGTGCCGGAGTTCAATGTGACTGGGTGGCTGGCCAAAGAAATCCGGGCCACCGTCCCAAATCACCAGCGCGTCCATGCCGGTCCACATGTTTGCGGGGGCATGACGATGCCACCCGAAATTATCGTATCTGAGATTAAAACAGCTCTGGGGATGAAGACTTTCTCCCTAGCTGGTCGTGGAAGCTGACCCACACTGACTTATGAACCTGTCCGCTCGATCGAGCGGCACTGAGGAGGCCATAATGAGCAAGGAACGTATTCAAATCTCCGAAGCCCTGTATGACATCATGCCGTCGGATTATCAGGACCTCGTCAAGAGCGCGACATACGGCAAGGAGGATCGGGGATGGAAAGATATCGGGACATCAAAGGAACTGATTGAGCAGCACTCCCTCTGCGCCGGCTGCCCTGAGTCGATGGCGTTCCGTTACATATTGGCCTCTCTCCCGAATCCAGAAGACACCGTGATGGTCGGCTCCACGGGCTGTACAAGCTTAGTATTTCCGATGGTCGCCGTTCATAACATCCACTCCTTGTTCGGTAATCAGAACGCGATCGCATCCGGCCTCAAGCGTGCCCTCAGCGTTCGATTCCCAGGACGTGTGAAGGACGTGGTTGTCCTGGCCGGTGATGGTGCGACCGTCGATATCGGCTTGGATATGACGCTCCAAGCCTGGTTTCGCCAGGAGAAATTCACAACGATCTGCTTCGATAATGAGCTTTATGCCAACACCGGCGGGCAAGAGAGCGGGCTCATGCAGAAGGGCTTTGTCGCAAAAATGGCGCCGGTCGGGAAGTTGTTCGATAAGGTGCGGTTGCCTGAGATCGCCCGTGAGTCCGGTTGTCACTATGTTGTGAATTGCACGGTCAGCAAACCGTCGCTGGTCGAAAAAGTTATCCGCAATGCGGTGCATATCGCCCGTGAAATCGGCCCGACCTATCTCCAGCTTTACACTCCTTGTATTCTCGAAATCGGCAAGAACAGCATGGAAGGCTTGCAAGAGATGCGTGATTCAGAAAAGCCGACCGAGCGATTTGCGTACAAGGAATACGTCAGCGAACCGGCGAAGCAACTGTTGACTGAGCTCGCCGCAAAAGACAAGGAACGGAAAGCAGCTGCCAAGCAATTGGCCGCCCAGGCACAAGCGAATTAGACAGGAGGCCATCCATGATCAAGAAGCGACTTAACATCCGAATGTCAGGTTTGGGTGGACAGGGTGCCGTCACCGCTGCTCACGTCATGGCCATGGCTGCCAATCGGGATGGGAAATTCTCGATTTCGAACCCCTTTTTTGGGGCCGAGAAACGGATGGCGCCGGCAGAAAGCTATTGCCGCATTGGTGTTGAACGGATCTATGACCGCGGCGAACTTGTGTTTCCGGATGTGATCGAAGTGTTCCATCCTCAGGTCATCACGATGGGAAAGAGCTATACCATGCCCTTCTACTCCGGCATCAAAGAGGGTGGTGTAGTGATCATCAACTCTGACGTTCCATTGCTCCCCGAAGAAGACGTGGAACGTCTCAAAGATCTAAACGTTCCAGTGTTTTACATTGCCGGCACTCAAATCGCCATTGAAGTCGCCGGAACAGAGTTATCAACGAACATGACCATGATCGGCTCCGTAGCTGGCATTACCAAATGCGTCTCGATGGAAGCGTTAGATGGCGCGCTCCAAGAACGATTCGGCAAGAAATTTGTTGCATCGGGCGGGACCGCTTCGCTGGACGAAGCAATTAAAAAGAAATTCGCAAAAAAGGAAATGCTCTTGGCGAAGAACTTAGCGACCGTGAAGCGGGCTTATGAGATTGCCAGTGAGTGGGCGGAAAAGAACAAGATCGAATTGCGAGTCGGTAATCCTGCCGTCGCTGCGTAACAGAAGGAACCACGTCGCATGTATAATATCGCACAAGTCATCGATGAAAAATGCACGGCCAAGAAAGGCTGTCGGCTGTGTATCATGTACTGTCCGGAAGCGAACTGCTTGGACTTGAACACCACCAAGATGGTAGCCGAAGTCATTATTGACCGTTGTAAAGGCTGTGAACTGTGTGTAGTCGTCTGCAATGCCGCCAAGCATGAAGCGATCGTCATGCAGGCTGTCAGCGCCACCGGCCAGTTGATGTCCAAAAAGGGAGAATCCGCGGCCTTGGGGCAAGCCTACCAAGGTTGAACCTACCTGATTCGAATTGGAAAACCCCATGGCGTCAACGCTATGGGGTTTTTTGTTGCTACTCAGTGAGGCATACATGGAGAATGAAGACAACGTCATTGATGAGCTGCTTCGGGAAATCACCGGCTTGATCAGTGAATACCCAAAGGCAATTGAACGACGGGCGGCGGTCATCCAAGCTACGGGCAAGGACCCGGAACTCGTTGAAAAGCTCGTGAAAGCTGCCGACACCATGCGCGATAGCGGGAACCTCTATCTCACATGGGCGAAACATTATGCTGCTCTGGCCGAAGGCAACACCGACGCTTCATCCGAGGAAGACGAAACTGAAGATTTCGACATCTAAAAAATCTCCCTATTGCGTGAAAAGTTTTGCTAGAATACCATCCTCTTTCACTTGAACCTCTGTTCCCCGGTAGCTCAGTTGGTAGAGCAGCCGGCTGTTAACCGGCTGGTCGCAGGTTCGAGTCCTGCCCGGGGAGCCAAATTATCTTGTGTCAGATCGCTTCTCTCTTTGACTTCTTTCCTGAAGTGGCTTCGTCTCCGGTCCAGAGTCAACACTCCAAGCCAGTTATTCAGTGCTGCTTCTTCACACGATATGGCCGTCTCTCCCCGGAATCCGACCTCGCTCACAGTACCGCCACATGAAGGCGCCGATAGCCGGCAGCATCATTCGTCCATTAGGATAGCGGTATGAAAAACAGCCATCAAGGTCTACCCTCCTCAAAACGCATGGCGTACCATACTGCAGCTTATGATCAATCACACGATACTTGACATTACTTCGTCTTTTCAGCCGCCGCTCCCCCTCCGGAACGCTCATCTCATGACCCTTGTCCCTCGCTATTTGCCGCGGGACACGTCCTTGGCAGGAATACCTCAGGAATCGCGTTTCTTTTCCGTCGAGCCGCATGCGCAACTCCAAGGATTCTGTCACTGGCAAGACAATCGACGGACATCTCCCACCGTGATCTTGGTCCACGGCCTCGAAGGCTGCAGCGAATCTCGATATATGCGCGGCATTGCAGCAAAAGCCTATCGCTCAGGTTTCAATGTCATTCGCATGAATCAACGAACTTGCGGCGGGACCGACCATCTTTCCCCCACCCTGTATAACAGCGGCTTGAGCGGAGACTACCGCGCGATCATCAGCGAGTTGGCTCATCGAGACGGATTGAATGGTATCTGGCTTGTCGGCTATTCCATGGGAGGGAATCTTGTGCTCAAAACAGCCGGTGAACTCGGTCAGGACGAGCCGGCTCTCGCCGGAAGTTCAGCCGTATGCCCCCAATGAGGCCCAACCGTTTGGCCAAGCGCCTTTGAAA
>CAZNBG010000036.1:9523-14391 GCA_964570915.1 uncultured Nitrospira sp.
GCTTTGCCAACGCGTCTTGGAAGAGCAACGCAAGTGGAGCTACCATCGCCATTTTCTGAGCAGGTTGAAATCACGCCTACGGAGAAAGGCGGCGCTGTTGCCAGGGAAATGGGATCTGTCGGCACTCGATCAGATCGCCACAATCAGCGAATTCGACGATCGTTATACCGCTGGAGACGGGGGGTATCGGGACGGTGCCGACTATTATGATCGAGCGGGAGCACGGCATGTGCTCGAGCATATCGCTGTTCCCACCCTCATTATTACGGCACAAGACGACCCCTTCATTCCTTACTCAATGTTTACCGTACCAAAGATTCAGCGGCATCCCAAGATTCGCATGATGGCGCCTCGCTACGGAGGTCATTGCGGATTTTTTCATCGAAGCCGGAATGGAGAAGATCCCTACTGGGCCGAGAATCGAATCGTAGACTTTTTAACGAGACGAATCTAACAAAACCGAACCAGGTTTGTTGCAGTAGAAGACTATGCCGCTTTGTCCAGTGTATGAGGCTTCATGGATGAAACAACAGGAACGCATTTTCGTATCCAACTCAGAATCAGCCACACGCTGTCGGTAACAATGGCCACGATGAAGATCCAGTTGTACATCACTTTTCCCGGCTTCCCCAGAAACGGCTCAAGGGGATACAGCAACACACCGTACGCGATGCCGACCGCAAGCAGTGTAACGAACGGTAGAATCACTCCTTGAAACGGTGCAATCCACCTCCATTCCTCCGGAGGATCATGGGCCAATTCACGCGCGCCCAGCCATACAATCACCAATGAGCCACTGTAGCCAACAAATTGGACGAGGTCTGACGCCCGAAGCTTGCCCATAGCGGTTTCCCGGAATAATGGAATTTGGCCGAGAATCATCGCGAGGAGAAACGCCAGAGCGGCTGCGACACCATATTCCATCATCCATTTCCGTGCCTTCATGATTGCCCCTCCACTGCCGTCGTCTCCCTCCTCAGAAGCTTAGCATTGGTGATATTTCAGTGTGGAGTCCATAGGTTATCGCAGTTCGATAAAAGATCAACCACACCGCATTTCATTGCATGATGGCTGTGGCCACGAGCACGTGGGGTTTAGTTCACTCCCCCTACTACTGGGGGTTGAATACACCAGGAGACTTTTCCCGTAAGCATTCGTTCTTTGCTTTTCGTCTCCAGAGCAAAAGTTTATCCCCAGAATCTCTTTGACTGACATTGGATTCTCGACTCCCTGGATGCAACGTTCTAGCTTCAGTACAGATAGGGAGCCGACTCACATGATCACACGAAGTGCTGTCCCCGCAATCTAAGCGATTATCATTTACGCTTCGCTGATTTCCGTATTCTTAAACGCACGGGCGTGGAGCTCTACGTGGACACCGTGGTCTCAATCCTTTATCGTATATATTTACATCAAAAGCCTTGTTGATAGCCGCCAGCAACTGGGGCTGATCGATCGGCTTGAACAAAATGTCCGACACACCCTGCTTCAAAAAGAACTTTGTTTCTTTCTGCCGTGAGTTCCCTACCCAGGACGGCATCCGATAGCTGCATGCGCAGGTCCGAGAAATAGCTGACTGTGAGAAGGACCTCAACTCACTGCTCAATCTTGAGCCTTGCAGTGTACGGAACATCGTTTCGGAAGTCGTTTTGACGTTGAAGCCTCTCGCATCGGAACGGCACGTGACCTTGCGCACCGAAGAGCTAGAGTCTCTACCGGAATTGCAGACCGATGGGTAACGACTCTATAACGCGTTCTACAATCTCATTCATAACGCGATTCCGGAAACTCCCGCAGGTGGCGTGATCACAGTGCAGGGACATGTTGATCGCGAGTCACACTGCATTGCGCTTGCCGTGGCAGACACCGGCCGAGGGATGCGTCCCGAGATTCGTGATCGACTGTTCTCGGCAAACACGGCAAGCACGAAAATCGGCGGGACGGGTCTTGGCACCAAGATCGTGAAGGACGTGGTGGACGCGCACAAGGGGAAAGTCTGGGTTGAAAGTGAGATCGATGCAGGAACGACGTTTCACCTCCGGGTTCCGATCGCAATGGATCGTTGAGGCCAGACCGGCATACCCGAACTCGACCGCGTCAACAAGTACTCAAATACGAGTGGACTTCCTGGACATATGTCTTGAATGGATCCGCCATATGAAACGCTTCCTGGCCCCGCACCTGAAAGATCGACCAGTTGATGATGTAGGGAGGGAACAATGCGTCAGAACCCGCGAGATGATCCACCTCGGTGGCAGGCCAGGCATCCAAGAGATGCTTCACCAGCGCGCTGCGGCCGTACGCGCGCGTATTCTTGGGAGCCTCTTCCATCGCCAGATGGATCAGCGTGTCTGTCGTCAAGCGAGGGACACGCCCTTCTTCCAATAATCCAAAGTACAGTCCTTTTTCTTGATTCAGATTGTGATACTCCAGATCCAAGCTCTTCAGCACGGGATCGGCCCATGCGACAGGTTCCGCTTCTCGAAAACACTCAAGCAGCCAAAGCTTGGAAGCCCAGTCGACTCGCCCGACCAGCTTCCGGTAATCGTCGCGCAGGTCGTGGAGAATCGATGCCCATTGGGCAAGCACCCAATCGGTTTCTTCATCCTGGCCCTTACAATGCTGCACGGCACACTCGAGAAAGCGCTCTTGAATATCCAGCGCCGACATCGTTCTCCGAGACCGCAGCTGGATCAACCAGTTTCGTGCTTGATCCTGAGAGATCTCCTGCAACGCCTCCACCGGTTCATCAATCTCCAAATCTTGAGGCGCATGCCCTTCTTCAATCAGCTGTAACACCAATCCAGTCGTCCCCAGCTTCAGGGCTGTCGCATATTCGGCCATGTTGGAATCGCCTAACAGGAGATGAATTCGCCGGTATTGATTGGGATCGGCCAACGGCTCGTCTCTCGTATTCACGATCGCCCGATTGTGCTGAACCCATTCGAAGAAATCATTCACAATGTGGTCGGTACGTTGTGAGATTTGAAACGGCACCTCCGAACCATACCGAGCACCGACGGCCGCACGTGGAACAATCAACCGATCCATCTGAATCCACGCTTCCTGTGGACCGGCGGAGCCGACACGCCCGGAGCCGGTAAAAATCTGCCGCGTCACGAGAAAGGTCACGAGCGGGGCCATTCCGCGCCTCGAAAACGGAAACCGCCTCGAAACGAGGTAATTCTCATGCGAGCCAAATGTCGCGTCCGTCTCGTGATCGATATTGTTCTTGATCAAGGACACGTGATCCGAGAAGCCCAGATCCTCGATGGCTTGCTGCAGTAGGAGATCCCCGGCACGGTCTGATGCCACCACATCCGTGAGGGAATGGCATTCCGGGGAGGCATACTCCAAATGTCCCATATCCAGATAGATTCGTCCGGCATTGGTGAGAAATCCCCCGTTACCAGGAGGTTCGTCATGCCCTCGATGGTGGCGGTCGAGCACGCCGCGGCGCAGGACATGGAACAGATGGTCACGGATCCTATGAGCAAACCAGGTCGGTGAGTGGTCGGGGTGATCTTCGTGAATTAAAAGCCCGTATTCGGTCTCCAAGCCAAAAATGCGATTCAACATGAGATTACACGAGCGGGGTGTTCAGAGACTTTGGGAGCACGTGTTCTAATTCACCGGGACTGAGCGTTCGATATTTGGAAGGACCCGATGCTTGGCGATCCAGCAGAGCACATTCAATCGTTTTTTCGGCAAGACATTGGCGCATATGAGCATATAGTCTCTCGGGGTCGATCGGCTGCTGATCGGAGCCCGCCCGAGCTTCGGCATGATCCCCACCTTCCTCGAGCGCTTGTCGTTGAGCGCGGTCCCCGACTGCCAACGTGCGAATCGCCGAATCGATCGCTTCTTCAAGCGAGGACGTCGATTGCTGTCTCAGATATGCGATCATCTCCTGCTCGCTCGCCGGTGAAGCCGCCACCACAGCATACTGACTCTTTTCTTCAAACGTTCCGTCGTAGTTGATCGTCAAGAAACTATCTTTCCCCGCTTTCTGGCCCAACTCGACCAGCAGAATTTTCACGATGAAGGGAGCTTTGAACACCTCTTCGAACGCCTGTTTGATGACCGGTGCAATGCCGTACTTGACCAGACGACCACCCGTCACGTCGGACGGCGAGCGATTGAATCCTTCGACATGCGCCATCTCCAACAGATTGAACCGCATCTTTTCCAGATCGGCCGGATGTCCCATCCCACCCAGACCCAGACGGTCGTAAATCTCATACAACTTGGGTGTCCCTTTGCTCATGGTCATGAGAAGAATACCGGCATGATATGCGACGCCGACGACCGGGCTTCCTTGCCTAAACTGTTCGTCGAGATATTGCCGGCGATTCCCAACCGCTTCGACCCATCGATACGGCTCTTCATACATGGGGAATAGTCCTCACAGGCTTCGAGAAACGTTTGCTTCGAACAACGACCGCAGTTGCGGGTCCGGTATCGTTCTCACACCGCCGGCCGTGATGAACTTGACGACCGGATAGAGTCCGGCATCACGGTTGACTCCACCGGTCGCACTGTCGAATTCCGCGGCACTCGTCAATAACCGCAATGCCTGAATGGTAGCCTGGTCCTCCGGCATCGCACTCAGCGGCTGTTCGCCCCACGTGTTCAAGTAGTGAAGGATTCCACGAATGGTCGGTGAGCCGGACCCCGAGACGGCATATTCAACTCCCTCGAACTCCGCGCCGAGAATGTCGTAGAAGTAAATTTTCGCCGTTTCCAGATCGGCATCGTAACCCGCAAAGATCGGGGCCACGGCCCCTGTCCCTGCAAAGGCTGCCGCGACGTTTTCCTTCAGCAGTTTGGAGAGCGCGCGGAGCTTGCCCTCAAAGCTGAGCTCCTGG
>CAZNBG010000037.1:0-13873 GCA_964570915.1 uncultured Nitrospira sp.
TAAGAGCCGGAACCGGACATTGATTGTAACCGAGGAGCCAGGCGCGCAACACCGGGGTGGGCGGTGTTGCGATGAAGAACACCTTTCGAAACTGCTTTTCCGATCGACGAGGTGGCGTCCAGCAAGCTGGCCTTGGCCTCATTCGCCTTCTTCCCGGCCACGGCGGTCTGAACCTTCTTGATCAGTGTCTTCACGGTATTGATGGTGGCACGATTCCGTTCATGTCGCCGTTCGGTTTGGCGAGCGCGTCGAATAGTTGATTTGTGAGTCTGAGGCATCGAGTACTCCCGTAGAAAATAAAAATGACTTCTATCATAGGGCATCGCCGATCGTCAAGGATCGGTCCTGCAGAAGGAGCAAGGGCATGGTGAAGATTGCAGCGCGCGACCGTCTCATCTTTGCGTTGGATGTGCCGTCAGCGACGGACGCTGATCGACTCTTAGATCGACTCCACGGGCACATTTCATTCGTCAAGGTCGGCCTTGAGCTCTACACGGCGGCGGGTCCTGAGATGGTGAAGCGGATTGTGGAACGGGGAATGCGAGTGTTTCTCGACCTGAAGTTTCTGGATATCGAAGAGACGGTCCGTCGTGCGACAAGCCGGGTTGCGGCGATGGGCGTGGACTTCCTCACTGTCCATGCCAATCGCAAAGCGCTCACTGCGGCCATGCAAGGGCGGGAGGGGTCATCGCTGAAACTGCTGGCCGTGACGGTGTTGACGAACTTCGACGGCCAGGATCTGCGGGAAATGGGGATACAACGGACGGTTCAAGACCTCGTCACGGCGCGGGCGCTGCTCGCCTCGGAAGTCGGCTGTGATGGTGTCGTGGCGTCCGGTGAAGAAGCGTCGGCCATCAGGCAGAAAGTCGGACCACGTTTTGCGATCGTTACGCCGGGAGTCCGGCCGACCGGCAGGGGAGTCGACGATCACGCGAGAGCGACGACACCTACACAAACGATTGCGTCCGGCGCAGACTATCTGGTGATCGGTCGGCCAATCCGGGATGCGGCAGACCCGCCGGCAACCGTCAATGCTATTCTTGCCGAGATGCAAACGGCGTTCGATGCACGACAGTAAAGAGTCTCGGTTGCGACGGCAATCGGCGCTTTGTTAATATCATCCTTTCTCAAGCCCCTCGTGGTGGGTGTAGCTCAGCTGGTTAGAGCGCCGGATTGTGGATCCGGAGGTCGCGGGTTCGAAACCCGTCATCCACCCCACACAACTACATAGGCCGCATAAACAGCGGAGATTCACTTCCAGAGCGCTTCTCGAATCCTAGACAAAACGTAAACTGTCTACGGTCTGGGAGGCGGAAATGTCTACGTTTCTTCTCAAAAATCGCAAGGCCATCCACACTCGAATCTTCATCCCCAAAGCTCTGCGAATCCTCTTCGGGGAGCGGGTTGAGGTCTGGAAATCTCTACGGACTGAGGATCAGGACGAAGGGTCGTATCGTTCCTCGAAGTGGTGTTCCGTTCATCCAGATTACGGACGAGGAGAAGGACCAATCCCTCAAGAATAAAAGCAGCAAACGACGGGTACCGATTCACTCAAGCCCGATCCAAGTGGGGTTCATGGAGTACGTGGAGTCAATCAAGCAGGCCGGTCGCGCTCGGCTATTCCCTCAGCTCAAGAGCAAGGGCAACAACGGCTATGGTGATCCTGTCGGGAAGTGGTTTGGGCGTCTGGTCTCGTCGCCAGGTCTGTCAGATCCTCGGCTTGTTATTCATAGCCTGAGACACGAAGGCATCACGAAGCTGCACAGTGCTGGAGTGCGGGTCAATATTGCGGAGGCGCTGACAGGACATTCAGCGGGAAATGTGCATGAGCAGTATATACACAAGGAACTGATCTCGATGAAGATGCTGAAAGAGGGACTTGAACGGTTGCAGTACCCAGAACTCTTTCAGACGTGAATACCAAGGGCCTGAACTTTGACATACCCATGGGCTCTACCTATAATTACGGCCATGAAGATGTGTAAGATTGCCTATCTTCATCGGTTTGTTGTGGGTTACCTGCTCTTGGTGTTGCTCTTCTTGGGCGGCTTGGCTCTCGCCGAACAGCTGAACATCATGCCAGAAACCAGCACTTCTGACGAACAGGCGCTCTCGTCTTTCCAGCTTGCCGTGAAATCCAAAACGCTGGATGCATCGAATCTAGCCACGCTCCTCAATCTGCTTGCCTTTTCCGTCATCATCTCTCTCAGTGTCGCTGTTGCCGCAATTCTCTCGAATACGATCCATGCCTTCGCCGACTTCGCATATACGCGAAGTCTCCCTCGTTTCACCTGCTGTTACCGAATCTGATTCTCATCTCCTCATCATGGTGGTGTTAGGGTCACCTTCAACTGGGTGATCTCAATATCATCACGCAGCACTCGTCTTAAAAAATAGGCTAACTCCTAGGCCACGTAGGCGAAGGGATTTATTGATGAGCTGGCGGGATGAAATTAAGCAATTCATGGTCATTTCCGAAACACTACTCGACGCCAGCGTTCAAGTAGAAGAACTGAACACCCTTGAATTGGGTGTAGTTCAGCACTATCTGCTTGAGGTGGGGAAAGAGTTCAAAGCCCGACCTCGCCCTCGACGAAGACTAAAAGGCCAGACCTGTACGTCGGAACCTAATAAACGCGAAGGGACATCCTCATGACACCATGAGGGTGTTGCGTTCGCTTCGGAAGTTGCAAGACGCGGTTGAATATCAATATTCAGCGGCCGGATGGAGGGAATCTTGGCCCCCACCGAGGTAGTGCGTTTCTTGTTCCTCCCGACAGAGACGCCTCCTCCATCTGTTTTTCAGAGAAGAGGGAAATCATGGCTTCGATTCTGATCATTGATGACGATCCTCAGATTAGGTCCCTGTTCAGGGAGATCCTAGAGCAAGCCGGGTACGATGTCCTCCTAGCATCCAACGGTCACGACGGCATCCAGTTGTTCCGCCAGACACCAGCTGATCTGGTGATCACCGATGTATTCATGCCTGAGATAGATGGGTTGGAGCTCATCATGACCTTACATCATGAAGCTCCCACCGTCCCGATCATCGCATTCACCGGCAAATCCGAGGGACGTGAATATCTGAAGGTAGCCAAGTATCTGGGCGCGCATCACACTATGGCAAAACCCATTCCCGCAACGGAATTGATTCATGCTGTGCAGCAACACCTGCGAGGAATTCACTGACTGCTTCAGGAGTTGATTGCGATGAAGACACTACAGGAGGGAGAGAAATGCGATCCAACAGGACCGAAGAACAAAGACTTTGGAGGGAAGCTGTATGAGCAGTGAAAACCGTCGATATCAGATTATCTTTCATTTCAATCCACCACAGAAGCCCACCGCGCCCTTCCTCGTGGACAAAGCCACTTCAATGGGAGACGCACTTGTTCAGGCTGAAACCACACTTCTACAATCACAGGAGATCAATCTAGTCGGTCCGAGATTTCCCAAGAGTGTCACCGTCTCTCGTGTAGGAAACTGGGGAACTGGAGAGGGAAAGGGTACGTCTGGTGAACAATCGGAGTGAAGGGAATGCGCGCACGACGGTTCAAGGATTGGTTAAAATGCTGTAAGTCTTCCTATTAAGGCAGGCCCTCTACCGTGGATGGGCAAGCAGAGTTTATCGACCCTTGCGCCCCAAGGCCCGTTCCAGTTCATCAATTCGCTTCTGCAGCCCGCTCCCTAGACTCTTGGGCACGAACTCGCCGGACTCCTTGAGCCCTTGATCGAGGCTGTGCTTCCACCGATACATCTGCGCCGCGTTCACGGCATATTTCCGGTAAATCTCTTCTAACGGCACCCCGGTCTGCCACTCCTGCAACACCGTCAGCTTCTGCTCGCTACTCCATCGCCGTCTGCGACCGCGCCCATTCTGGGTAGGTTTCATCACGGGGTCCATGTCGTCCTCCCTCGCTTAGGCGACCTGTCCAAATCTGAAGTGGAGCACGACACTTCAGCACTTCAACATGCCCTTGGGCTGACATGATTCACGATCCTTTCTTGATGAAAGCAGTTCTTCATTAAATATTAATATGGACGTAACAGCCCATAGAGCCGTCTAGACTAGGTCAGACGACTCTATGGGCTATTCCTAGATTTCCCCTTTTACTCAGCGTCTGTCTCTGTGGCGGTCTATGAAAAGTGTTTATGCTCTCTCATCGTGAAATTGACGTTTGAGGCGTATCGGTCAAGACAAGAGGAAAGGAGGGGAATGCATCATGGTAGTGCTCATTGAAGTAGTGTTGGTAGCCGCCATATTCGGAGTGTTGTATGCGATGCTGCAACTAGCGGGTCGGTGAGTTGTGCGAATACCTGTTATTTGATGGGGATTGCGTCTCTCTAGACGTTCTTCATGCCTTCTTCACCCTGTCTTCATCTCCCGGAGGGAGGCTGTACTTATTGGGTTCATGAAAGGGGAATGTATGGACGCCAGCTGGTTGATATTCGGGGCGACGATTCTTGGGTTAGTAGTCGCGGCAGCAGTCGTCTATAAAAAGGGTCAGCAGCCGCAGAAATGACTAGCCCCAAAACCCTCCTGATAAGCCTATGGGCCGTTTCAGATGTGCAGCCTGAGACGGTTCCATAGGCATTATTTTGTGAGGGTTGGGTTGGCTGGAAGGCGATCCATGAAGAAGTGTTCATGATCTCCTCATGGGGGCTTCATCTTCGCAATGTATATTTGAATTAAAGGTGAAAGGGGGTGAATACATTATGACGATGCTCATTGAGGTGTTCATATTGGCCGCTATATTCGGAGTCGCGTATGAGGTTCTGCGTTTCGCAAATCGCTAAACCGTTAAGTTATTGTCTGGAAATGGAAATACGGTCAAAAAGCGTGAGACCTATATTCCCTAATTCCTTTCTAGAAACTAAGACTTGAGTTATTACGATGATCCGACCGTCAAGCACCCATTCTGCTCCTAGGAGTGCTCGCCGGAATGCAACGGTAAAACTGCTCGTGGCTACCATATTGGTTTCAAGGTGAAGTTTTTGCTTAATTCGTCGAATACTCCTCAGCGTCGTCTCTGGGGGAAGCTCCCGGAGATACCCATTGATCAGGCTTGCCGCCTCTGCGATGATTCCACCTCTGCGCCCTGTTGTCCTGACATCCCCTCTACCCCAGACGTTCCACTTGGCTTCCGGCATAACCTTCTCTACCTCTCCACGATAGCTTCATCTCGATGAATGAAATGTCGATCGAGCTGCAGCACTTCCAGCGTCGCGGTTCGCTCTCGCGGGAGATCTACGCGTGCGGCGATTCGTAGACGAGAAGGTCATCAAGAAGGTCTATGCGAATCCCGGCAAGCGAATTCAGATTTCGAAGTATGGGGATATAACCGTCGAAGAGAAAAATCCTTCGTAGCTTTTCTGCAGTGGGACGATACGCGCACGGCACGAGCGATGAATGACTACCTTGTCGTGTCCGACTCTCCGTCTCTCAGGAAGGTTGCCAACGTCCGATCAGGTCCATACGGTCATTGGAAATTACAAAGAGTAATCACTGTCCCAACGGATCACACAAGTCATGTCAGCAGAAGACAATAAAGACCGCATTCGGCAGTGGATCGCCTTCGCCAACTTCGATATCTTCAAAATAAAGGATGGCAAAGTCGTTGAGCACTGGGATGTCTTGCAAGAGGAAGTTCCTGTCTCCGCGACCGCTAGCAGCAATCTGATGTTCTCGCCTGAGTGACAATAGAGGTAAGGCACCGCCAAGGACGCCATCGAAACCGTCTCCTGAACGGGCAAATCGATCGCCCGGAACCAGCGTGTGAGATACTGAGATACATGCGAGCGGGAAGATTCACATTTCTCGACCTCTCTCAACTCGTGCACCACTATCTTCTGTGGTTTCTGCTCGGTGTCTATGCGCTGGCTGCGGTTGTTCCCGGGGCAGGACTCGCAATTCGACAGATCTCTCTTGGTACCCTCTCATTCGTAGGGGTCAAAACCCAGCTATCGGTTCTCTTGATCCTCCTCGCAATCCTGATGTTCAATGCCGGACTCGGGCTGAAAACATCACACCTGAAAGCACTCTTTAATCATAAAGGGCTCTTGATAAGCGGACTGGCCGCCAACGTCCTTCTTCCCATCGCCTATATCTTTGGCGTGAGCTTGCTCTTGCTGTTGTGGCACAACCCTGAGGAAGCTCAACACATCCTCGTTGGCCTGGCGCTTGTAGCGGCGATGCCCATCGCCGGTGCCTCTACCACCTGGACACAGAATTCTAATGGGAATCTCGCACTCAGCCTCGGGTTGGTTCTATGCTCAACGCTGCTCAGCCCCATCATCACCCCATGGGCGTTCTATGTCTTTGGCGAGATGGCTTCGGAAGAGTACGAAATCATCTTACACAATGTTTCTGCCTACGGCTCAGGTGGGTTCTTGGGTCTTTGGGTGGTGCTGCCCTCCCTGTTAGGTCTCAGCTTACGCATGAGTGTGTCAGACGCCAAACTGACCGCAGCCCTGCCTTACGTCAAATTAGTCAATTCAGTGGTATTACTCCTGTTGAACTATTCGAACGCATCGGTGTCGCTCCCGAATGCCGTGGCCGAACACGACTGGGATTTTCTAGCAATCACCTTCGTCATTGTGACAGGGCTTTGCGCGACCGCATTCGCGGTGGGGTATTGGCTGAGTTGTCGATTCAGGCTCGAGCAGCCCGAGCTGGTCGCGCTTATGTTTGGCCTGGGAATGAACAACAACGGAACCGGACTTGTCCTAGCGTCTCTTGCGCTTGCGGCATATCCGCGGGTCATGGTGCCCATCATTTTCTATAATCTCGTGCAGCATGTGGTGGCCGGCAGTGTTCACATGCTCCTTGATCGCAGTCGGACGGTGTAGAGCACCAGATTGACACAACGGTCCCCCTCGTTCGAAGAACGGCTTTAGCCTGACCAATAATCTTCGAACAGTGGCTCAGATCGGTATAAGAGCCTCCAATAGTCTAAGAAAGAAGGCCAGAGGGAAATTCCCCCTGGCCTTCTCATTCGCTTCTTGCCTTCTGCCCTTACTGGCAGTTGAGATAACACACGTTTTGCCAGCTAAAGACACTCGGTGTATTCGGATCAATGGTCAGTTTGAGCCATTCGCTCGGTGAATTCGTAGAACCTTGAACCGTGATGCGGGTCAGATTCTGGACGGCCTGTGTTTGATGGATCATGCCGGTGGCACTTGTTGCATCGGCAAGAGGTTTATCAAAGAAATAGACATGTGAATCGCCGTTGAGCAGCAGAACGGGACGACCGAAGGCGATCACATGATTGGCCAATGCTTGAACAAATGGTGTGTAGCCATTGAGTCCATCGCCGCCGGGTGCGATAGCCTCAGGGTCCCACATGTTGGCTTGAAGAGCGATCACCATACCCGCGGCTTTTTTCGCGCTTTTAAAGGCTTGGTTCAACCAATGCAGATTGGCGGCATTGCGTTCTGCCACTTCCTGCTGACGAGCCGCTTCGTTCAAGAATGGCGATCCCGCACCTCCGTTCCAGGGTAAGCCGTCGTTGTTCGAACCGGGGACATTCAAAGTGACGAAGACCACGTTCGACTGCTTCCACAGGACGTTCTCGATAAATTTGGCGTCGGTGGGGAATTCTGCCTCATACTCTAGAGCCTGAGAGTCCACCTCTTTGTTGCCTCCTCCAAGGGTGGCTCCCGGGAATGGGAAAAACAACTGACGGACGGCCGTCAGTTCATTTAAGGGGGCCCCGCTTGCGCCCTCTTTAGTTTTGTGGCAATCGGTCCATTCATTGTCACCAGGCGTATAGATGAACGGGTCTTTGAACTGCTGGAAGAGATTATAAATCCCCAGATTCCAGCCGGGGACCGCAGCGGGGGGAATCGGATTCAGTCCGGCACCCGTACAGGGCATACTTCCAGAGTGAATATCACCGACATGGATCACGAGGTTCACGTCCGGATCATTGTTCACGGAATTGATGAGCAGTGGGGCGTTATTGAGTAAGGTGGTGCTGTACGGCCAATCGCCAAACACGGCGACCGTTACCGGCTTCAGCGGAGGAGCCGCGAGAATCTCACTCGTCAGAAAAGGCAAACTGGCAAACGCGCACAAAGCCGCAATATACGTAATTCCTCGCCTCATTGGAAAGTCCTCCCGTTGTTGGAATCGAAATGAACCTATGAATAAGCGGCAAGATGGTAGACACCCGGAATCAATATGCTGTTTATGCAGGATTAAGGTTTGATTACACGCTATGACGTTGAGTTGCGGATCGCACAGAGCGAATCCGCACTACTAAGGGGCAATGCTTGTCGTGGGTCTTGGTGGCCCAGTGGCTTACAAGGACGGTGAGGGCCTTGCAAACGTTAGAGAGAAGGTTGGTAGACTTTCTCCCTGACCGGAGGCCCTCGAGGTTAATGCACCCTTGTGATTCGATCTTCTATTGTAGCCGTGAATAGTGGTGGTAGGGTTTGGATGTACGCGATCAGCGCATCCAGATTACTTGGGCGGCCACGAGCAGTTCTTCTATAACGCGGTCAAACGAAGGAGGCCGCTGGCGATGCAGCGCTTAAGGGAAGGCACTTCTTGTTAGGTAATGTCTTGGGATGTCTGGTATGCTGGAAATTGTCAGAGTTGAGGAAAAGGAAGATTTGTCATGCGTCGACTGATCAGCACGGTGCTGTGCGGCTAGGTTGTGCTCTCCCGGAGCGCGATGCTGCCAAACCATTAACCTCCCCCCACATCATCAATGAAGCCGCTATTCTCAGATATCCTGAACGCCTCGAAGTATCAGCATACGTTTCCACCACGCGGAACGAGTTGACCAAATCAAGTCCGACCTGGCTGCCAGGGGCGCGTTAGATAGTGGAGCAGCGATAAAGTTAATCACGCTGACCTACTCTTTGAACGCCGAATTGGTCTTGGATGAATTTACGGCTCATGTACTGAGAAATCTTCCTGATCTCGGCTAACTTTCCAGGACAGCGTCCTAGAAGTAATCGGCGAAGCGTTCACCAACGTCTTTGTTGAAGCTAGAGGATGCGTCCTTAGCGAGTTTCCGACCGAGGAGTTCAGGGAGTGGGCATTGAACCACTTTAATGAAAGAAGCGGTCCTCTCCTAGAGCATTTGCAGAGGAAGGTTCGACGGACGGTCAGTGACCAGTTGCAGCGAAAATACTGCGTCTCTGACGATCCAGAGCCTCCCCCATCTCTCACGTTATCGCCCTAGGGCTTCCCCTAGTACCACGCCCAATCCAGAGCTACTAGGCTCGAGTCCTCTCACAAGAGGAATCCAGTCCTACGGGCCAGCGCGAGGAGAGGCAATCATGACGACAACGCTGGAATACTGTCCTAAATGTAGTGATAGATTGTCATGGATAGCACCCAGGACTGAAGACGAAACGAAATTCTACTGGGCCAGCCTTTGCAGGCTTGGTTCGATCACTCGACAGGGAACATGCGCTCATTGTGGACGAGAGGATGCGGTGACCAGTTATACGATGCGGGACTGGTCCACGTAAGCTTTCCTTTGTGAGGAGAGATATCCTATAGAAACAGTGCGACCGCACCCTGGTTGCAGGGTGAACGAGTACAACCCTCCGGCTTATTCTGCAGCGTGTCATATTCGCGACACCCGCTCTCAATGCTAGATACGCGTTTGTCGTGATGAAGTCCGTCAGGGCTTCGTAGAACGTCACGTTGTCACCAACGTCTGACGCTGTGACGTTGAATCTCTTCCGCTCTTTGACTCTGCTCATGAATTGTCTTTCCCGTTCGATGTTGGCCGCAACCCTTGTCTGACGCGGACCGCAGAAATCGTACCAAGTGTCTGACAGCCATCGACTGGCAACTCAAGTCATGGAAAGCAAACGCGTTGTTGGTGAAAAGCCACGATGATTTAAAAGGCAAGAGAAGGATTGGTAACGACGGGAGCTCTGTCGTCTCGCTCATGGGACAAGGCTCTGTAACCTTTTAACGCTCCGCTTCGTCTTGAGAGATGGAGAGAAGAAGCTGGCATCCTTCCCAGGAGGGTGTCCTGCGTATGGGCGTTACTACCCCTACGGAAGGCATGTCTGTATCAACGCCTATGGCGACGATCCTGAAACGGTCGTTGATCGGGTTGTCCGGAGCCTGTTTGCTTGCGCTCGCTGTCTATTCATTACTGGCTAGATCGAGTGAAGATGCGTCGCGAGCCGGTCAGGTCCCTCATGCGACCGGCCGCACGCTTCCCGTCGCTGTGGCTACTGCAATCACCGGCGACATCGGCATTACCTTGAACGGTCTTGGATCTGTGGTGCCGCTCAACACAGTCCACGTCAAGAGTCGTGTCGATGGCCAACTGATGAAGGTACGATTTCAAGAAGGCCAGACTGTGCAAAAGGATGAGCTGCTCGCCGAGATCGATCCCCGTCCGTTCGAGGTGCAGCTCGCACAGGCGGAGGGCCAGATGGCCCGCGACCAAGCCAGTTTGAATAACACTCGACTAGACTTGCAGCGCTACAGAGACCTGTACGAGCAGGGTTATGTACCGAAGCAGCAAGTCGATACGCAGGAATCTCTCGTCCATCAATTGGAAGGCGTCGTGAAGGCAGACCAAAGCCAGATCGACAATGCCAAGTTGCAGCTGACCTATTGCCGCATCACCGCGCCCATCAGCGGTCGAATCGGGCTCCGGCTTGTCGACGCGGGCAATATCGTGCGGGCCAATGATGCCAACGGGCTCTTGGTCATCACGCAGCTCATGCCGATCACTGTCATTTTTACAATTCCCGAAGACAACCTACCGAAGGTTCTCGAACGACTGACGTCCAGTCAGTCCATGGTTGTCGAAGCCTATGACCGCGAGCAAAAGAAAAACCTGGCAACCGGCACGTTGCTGACCGTGGACAACCAGATCGATCCGAATACCGGCACTGTGCGACTCAAGGCCGTATTCCCCAATGAGGATGGACATCTCTTCCCTAACCAATTCGTCAATGCCCGGCTGCTACTGGATGTGGAGCACGGTGCCACCCTCGTGCCCGCTGCGGCCGTGCAGCGTGGAGCCAAAGGCGCGTTTGTGTATGTCGTGAAGGGCGATCAGACCGTCACGGTTCGGCCCATCACCCTCGGCACAACCCAAGGGGAAGATGTCTCGGTGGACCAGGGGGTGCTGCCAAACGAACTCGTTGTCCTCGACGGTACCGAAAAACTGCGCGAGGGCAGCAAGGTCGAAATCAAAGGTCAGAAAGGTCCGTCGGCCAAGGCCTTCGAAACCCCACCGCCGGATAACGATGACGGACGGCGTCGAGGATCGCCACCATGAACCCTTCCCGCCTCTTTATTTTAAGGCCGGTGGCGACGGCATTATCAATGGTGGCCATGCTCCTTGCCGGTGGATTGGCCTATCGCTTATTACCGGTCTCGGCCTTGCCCCAAGTCGACTATCCAACCATCCAGATAATTACCTTTTACCCTGGGGCGAGCCCCGACGTGATGGCATCATCTGTGACCGCACCGTTGGAGCGACAGTTCGGCCAGATGCCGGGCCTGAACCAGATGACGTCGACCAGTTCCGGCGGCAGTTCCATCATCACCCTGCAATTTAGTCTCGATCTTGATCTGGACGTCGCTGAACAGCAAGTCCAGGCCGCGATTAATGCGGCGGCCACATTTTTACCGCGCGACCTGCCCAATCCGCCGACCTATAACAAGGTCAATCCGGCCGATGCGCCCATTCTTACGCTCGCCTTGACATCCGACACGTTGCCTCTGCCGCAGGTCGAAGATCTCGCGGAGACGCGCCTCGCGAGAAAAATTTCGCAGCTGAGCGGTGTCGGATTGGTCAGCATCAGCGGTGGCCAGCGTCCGGCAGTGCGTATTCAAGCCAATCCCCGCGCGTTGTCGGCGTATGGACTTACGCTTGAGGACGTGCGCGTTGCCGTGGCGGCTGCGAACGTCAATCAAGCCAAAGGTTCGTTCGACGGACCGCGTCGTGCGTCGATCATTAATTCAACCGACCAATTGCTGTCGAGCCGGGAATATCGGCCGTTGATTATTGCGTACCGTAACGGAGCGCCGGTGCATTTGTCGGATGTTGCGGAGGTTCTCGACGATGTGGAAAACGTTCGACAAGCCGCCTGGGCGAACGAGACTCCCAGCATTCTCATCAGCATCCAGCGACAGCCAGGCGCCAACGTCATCGAAGTGGTCGATCGCATCACAAAGCTGTTGCCTCAACTCCAGAGTGCGCTGCCGCCCTCGATGCACGTGACGGCGTTATCGGATCGCACGACCTCCATTCGAGCCTCTATGCGTGATGTCCAGTTCGAACTGGTGTTGGCGGTGGCACTCGTCATTCTGGTCATATTTCTATTCCTTCGCACGCTATCCGCAACCGTAATTCCGGCAGCCGCGGTGCCCTTGTCGCTCATCGGAACATTCGGGGCCATGTACCTCATAGGATTCAGTCTCAACAATCTGACGCTCATGGCCTTGACCATTTCGACCGGGTTTGTCGTGGATGACGCGATCGTGATGATCGAAAATATCTCGCGCTACATTGAGCAGGGTGATCCTCCCCTCCAGGCTGCTCTAAAAGGCTCAAAGCAGATCGCCTTTACGATTCTCTCCCTCACCGCTTCTCTGATGGCGGTCCTCATTCCGCTGCTCTTCATGGGCGACGTGGTGGGCCGATTGTTCCGTGAGTTCGCCATCACTCTGTGCACGACGATTCTGGTGTCGGCGGTCGTCTCGTTGACGTTGACGCCCATGATGTGTGCCCGTCTGTTGCGGCAGAGAAAGATCTCAGAACATGGAAGGTTGTATCGGGCATCCCAGCTCCTGTTCGAGCGGACCATCGCAGCCTACGGCCAAACGCTGCGCTGGGTGTTAGCCCATCAGGGTTTTACCTTGACGGTTGCGCTCGGAACACTGGTTCTCACTGTCGCGCTGTATGTCGTCATTCCGAAAGGATTCTTTCCTGTACAGGATACGGGGGCAATCCTTGGCATTTCTGAAGCCGCCCAGTCCATCTCGTTTCCGGCCATGTTGGAGCGGCACCGAGCGCTCACCCGAACCCTCCTGAACGATCCGGCCGTGGCTAGCCTGTCGTCCTTTATCGGAATCGATGGCATGAACACCACGCTGAACAACGGACGTATTCAGATCAATCTGATGCCTGTCGCCGAGCGAAAGGTGACTGTGCAGGAGGTGATTCACCGGCTACGTGTACAGGCCGCCACAATTGAAGGTATCTCGCTTTTCCTTCAGCCGATGCAGGATTTGACCATCGAAGATCGTGTCAGTCGGACCCAGTACCAGTACACGCTCGAGGATGCCGATCCCGAGGAGCTGAACCAATGGGCTCCCATATTTGTCACGGCGCTGCAATCGTTGCCATCTTTACGTGACGTGGGCAGCGATCAGCAAAACCGCGGCCTGGCTTCGCTGCTGGTCATTGATCGCGCGACGGCATCGCGGCTCGGCATCACTCCACAACTGATCGTCGATACGCTCTACGATGCATTCGGTCAGCGCCAAGTCTCGACGATGTTCACGCAGTTGAATCAGTATCGTGTCGTGCTGGAAGTCATGCCTGAATTTCAGAATGGACCACAGGCACTGCAGTTTTTGGACATTCGTGCACTTACCGGCGGCCAAGTGCCGCTCAACGTGTTCACGCAACTATCCGAAACCACCACGCCGCTGACTATCAACCGGCAGGGACAGTTCCCTGTCGTGACCGTGTCTTTCAACGTAGCCCCGCGAGTCTCGCTGGAAGAAGCAGTCAAGCAGGTCGAGCTCGCCAGCCGGGAATTGAACATGCCGGCCAGCATCGTTCAAAGTTTTCAGGGAACCGCAAGAGCATTTGAAACTTCCTTGACGAACGAGCCGGCCTGAAATTACGAGTGGGCGTTGTGGGAGCCG
>CAZNBG010000037.1:13883-14287 GCA_964570915.1 uncultured Nitrospira sp.
CAACCGGCAGGGACAGTTCCCCGTGGTGACCATTTCGTTCAATCTTGCACCGGGACATTCACTCGGTGATGCGGTGGCCGCTATCGATACGGTCTCGCGGGAGATCAATTTACCCCTCAGCATTCGAGGGAGTTTCCAGGGTACGGCGCAGGCCTTCCAAGCGTCGCTGTCGAATGAACCGTGGCTGATCCTTGCTGCCCTCGTTACGGTCTATATCGTGCTGGGCATTTTGTACGAGAGTTATATACACCCATTGACCATCCTTTCGACTCTGCCGTCGGCGGGTGTGGGCGCCTTGTTGACATTGATGCTGTTCGATACGGAATTCAGTGTCATTGCGCTGATCGGCATCATTCTGTTGATCGGCATCGTAAAGAAGAATGCCATCATGATGATTGACTTCG
>CAZNBG010000038.1:0-9306 GCA_964570915.1 uncultured Nitrospira sp.
AAGTTTCTCGTCAATTGGGGATTATAAGCCAACTTGGGAACATTCGCGTGAATCGACTGAGGTGCCTCTTTATGGCGTGGTAGACTATGCCCCCTTCACCGGCTCAGTCAACATTAACCGCATGGTCAGTGGAGTGCGGCAAGGGGTACGTGATCTTTTGCCGCTGTGGGAAGTGATCCTCTCGCCGGAGACCCTAGGTCAGATCCTCACGCTGGGGATCCAAGAGTCCGACCAATTCAATTTTCCTGAGAGTCTCTGGGTGCAGGTCGTGTATGAGTTTGCGCTGGCATACCATGACCAAGTTCTGCACCGGGAGCACTTGCTGAAATCGCTGACACCATTGTATCTCGGACACACGGCCTCCTTTGTCCTTGGCACGCAGCACGGCGGCGTCGAGCAAGTGGAGGCGGCCGTAGAGTCGCTCTGCCGACGGTTCGAGGCGATGAAGCCTTATCTTACGGATCGATGGAGGTGGCGCGATGAGTGACCTCTGGCGCGAAACTATGATGGCCGGATTTCGTGATGCTGTGATGCAGATCCTATTGGTATTGCCGAGGCTTCTGGCGCTCGTGACCTTTGTGTTCATAGGACTGGTTATGGCGTGGCTAGTGAGAGCACTTACGGTGCGCGTGCTCACAGCCTTTCGGTTCGATCGTCTTTGCGAGCGGTGCGGGATCGAGAAACCGTTGGCTCAAGCAGGCATCAAACAACCAGCTTCGGTCGTCCTGAGTCGTGTCTTATTCTGGATCGTGTTCCTCTTTTTTGCGTTCATGGGCGTGGACGCAGTGAATCTTCCGGCCACGGCCAATCTCATCAGTCAGATCGTAGGCTTTCTGCCGCATGTGCTTGCAGCGGCATTGATATTGCTGATCGGCGTACTGTCCGCAAATTTCTTCGCGGAAGCGGCGTTAATCGCGGCTGTGAATGCGCAGCTGCAAGAAGCTCGCATCGTGACGAACCTGGTGCGGTGGGGGATTCTTTTATTCACGTTTGCCATGGTGCTGACGCAGTTGGGTATTGCCAAAGAAATCGTCATCGCGGCCTTTTCTATCACGTTCGGGGGCGTGGTCTTCTCACTCGCCCTTGGCGTGGGTCTTGGGATCAGACATATGATGCGCGAGGCCATCGAACGGCGCCTGGGGAAGGGTAAAGAAGAAAAGGTCGACGAGCTGTCGCATCTCTAGCGATGTAGGCTACTACGAAATAGTGTGTATTCGGGCTGTGGATTGCAATGGAATTGGAGGACCGACGGCGGTTATGACAGACGCGATAGTCTTGAAGCAACGCAAGGATTCGAGAGTCTTTTAGCATGGGAAAGTCCAAAAAAACAGGTAATTCACGTGTAGGTGCTTCGTCGGTGAAGCCGTCGACCAACGCGCGTCCATCCGGCGAGGGCAACGATAGCGATGTCGGTTGGCGTCGACGTGTCGTGATCGAGGGAGTTCGGCCGGAAGTTGACGGTGGCAGGTTCCCAATCAAACGAGTAGTGGGACAATTGGTTGTGGTGGAGGCGGACGTATTTGCCGACGGCCATGATGAGATCGCCGGCGTGATTCGATACCGGCATGAACGAAAGCACGACTGGACCGATATGGCACTGATCCATGTGGAGAACGATCACTGGCGCGCCTCCTTCGAGGTCCAGGAGCAGGGCATTTACTATTACACTGTGACCGCATGGATTGATCACTTCCGATCCTGGCAGCGTGATATGCGGAAACGTGTCGCGGCCGAGCAAGATGTGACGATGGATCTCCAAATCGGCCGGGAGTTGATCAAGGCAGCCGCCATTCGGGCAGACGGGAAGGACGCGGAGCGGCTCAACGCTATCGCCGCGGCGATGGATGATGAGGACCGTGAGCGGACACTCAAGACTGTTCTGGGGCAAACACTGACTGATCTGATGTCACCACACGTAGATCGTCAGTTGTCGACTACCTATGATAAGGAACTGATAGTTGTCGTCGATAGGGTCCGGGCTGGATTCGGCGCCTGGTACGAGGCATTCCCTCGGTCATTCGCAACCGAGCCTGGTCGCCATGGGACGTTTCGCAATTGCGAAACCCGACTTTCGTACATTGCTGAGATGGGTTTCGATGTCTTGTATCTTCCCCCCATTCATCCGATCGGTCGAACCTTCCGAAAGGGCAAGAATAACAATCCGGAGGGAAAACTTGATTCGGTGGGAAGTCCATGGGCCATCGGAACATCTGAGGGAGGCCACACCGCGATTCATCCCGATCTCGGAACTCCAGAGGATTTTAGGCGACTGATCCGCAAGGCCCACGAACAAGGATTGGAAATTGCGCTCGATCTGGCATTCCAATGCTCGCCGGATCATCCCTATGTCAAGCAACATCCTGAATGGTTCGTGCAGCGGCCAGATGGCACCATTCAATATGCCGAGAATCCGCCGAAGAAGTATCAAGACATTTATCCGTTGAATTTTGAAAGCGATCAGTGGACCGCCTTATGGCTGGAACTAAAGGAGGTCGTGGTTCACTGGATCGATCAAGGCGTCCGCATTTTTCGAGTCGATAATCCTCACACCAAGCCGTTTGCATTTTGGGAGTGGCTGATCGCTGAGGTGAAACGTGAGCATCCCGACGTGTTGTTTCTCTCGGAAGCCTTCACGCGGCCGAAGGTCATGTACCGCCTGGCGAAGCTCGGCTTCACTCAGTCGTACACGTATTTTGCCTGGCGACAGACCAAGTCGGAACTGATCGAATATTTCACCGAATTGACGAAGCCGGATGTGCGGGAGTTTTTCCGTCCGAATCTGTGGCCCAACACCCCGGATATTTTGACTGAACAACTCCAACACGGTGGCCGTGCAACATTCCTGTCCAGGTTTATTTTAGCCGCCACTCTTGGGGCCAATTACGGGATCTACGGTCCGGCCTTTGAATTGATGGAGTCACGGCCGCAAAAGCCCGGGAGCGAGGAATATCTCGATTCGGAAAAATACGAAATCCGGACATGGGAGCTAGATCGGCCTGATAGCCTGAGACAGTTGATCTGCCTGGTCAATCGCATTCGTCATGAGAATCCTGCCTTTCAAAACGACCTAAGTCTGATGTTTCACCACGTCGATAATGATGAACTGATCGCCTACAGTCGGCATTCCACCAATGGAGAGAATGTAGTGCTGATGGTTGTGAATCTAAGCCCTCATTATGTCCATTCCGGCTGGGTGCAGCTAGATCTTGATGCGCTCAGAATACCGACAGATAAACCGTTCCAAGTTGTGGACCTGCTCACCGAGGCTTACTACACCTGGGAGGGACCACGGAACTATGTACAGCTCGATCCGTCTTCGGTGCCGGCCCATATGTTTCTTATTCGGCGCAATATTCGAACCGAACACGAATTCGATTATTTCATGTAACTTGCACAGGTAGCCAATGGACATGGACTGAATCTAACAGCATTGTGCGGCACTAATACACCGTTAGCTCGTTCGTGTATTCGCTGTCTACATTGGGTTATGGGCCGTGGAGTATGTTCATTATCAAAGACAATTGGGAGCGATTGTTCGATCGCGATACCGTAGGCGAACTTGAAGCGCTGCTGCCGTCAGCTCTGGCGTCCGCTAGATGGTACGGGGGCAAGGCAAGAACAGTTGCGGCGGTTCGGATTCTTGAAACCGTTCCCCTTAGAACCGACACTAATTCCATGGTCTTGGTCTTCATCGACATCTCCTATAACGATGGAGGCCACGAAATCTATTCTGTGCTACTCACCGTTTCCTTCGAAGAGCGCGCAATGCAAATACAGGAAACCCACCCTCAGGTGGTGGTTGCCGCGGTGACAATTGTGGACCGGAATGGGAACCGGCCGGGTATCTTGCACGATGCACTTTGGGATCAAGACTGTGCGGGTGCCCTATTGCGAGCCATCCGCCAGGGAAATGAGTTTCAGGGAAAGAACGGGAGGCTTCTCGCTTCATCCAGTCCCGTCTTTTCGACGGCCGTCCTGGAGGCGGCAGCGGGGGAATCGTCGGTGATGCAAGGCGAGCAAAGCAATACCTCCGTCAGATTCGATCGAGAGGTGATGCTGAAGCTCTATCGTCGGTTCGAGCCAGAACTCAATCCCGATCTCGAGATCGGTCGCGTATTGACTGTGGCGGGATACACACATAGTCCCACGGTATTGGGCTCATTGGAATATGTTGGGCGTGACCAATTGCCGGCCACGATCGCCATTGTACATAGATTCGTCGAGAACCAAGGCGATGCCTGGCGATATACTCTCGGTGAATTGGAAGGAGAACTGGCCAACCCGTCTAGTCTGGAAACGCATGCAATCAGCTCCTATGCCGGCTCTGCGGCCCTACTCGGGCGACGGATAGCCGAATTACACGTCGTTTTGGCCCAGAACACTGGCGATCCCATGTTCGAGCCAGAGCCCTCCACCTTGGAGTATTGGCAGTCATTATGTGATCGAATGACACGTACTGTTGAAAGCTCGCTAACATTGCTTGGTCGACACCTCCACGATCTTCCTGAGCCAAATCTACAACTGGCGACCCTCGTGCTCGAATCGAAAGCCACCTTGTTGTCTCGAGTAGAAAGCCCGCTTAAGCGGAATGTTCGGTTGATGAGAATTCGCTGTCATGGTGATTTTCATTTAGGCCAAGTTTTATACACAGGTCGAGATTTCGTCATCATTGATTTTGAAGGCGAGCCGGCGAGGCCGTTGGCGGAGCGTCGTGCCAAACACGTGCCGCTCGTCGATGTCGCCGGAATGCTACGATCATTCCACTATGCCGCATCGATGGCACTGGATGGCGCGGGAAAACGGCCTGCCGCTGCGGTGCGCCGCCCGGAGTTGGAAGAACGAACCAGGACATGGTACCAGTCGGCGGCAAAGGCATTCGTATCTAGCTATACAGAAACGGTGGGCCAAGCGCCGTTCCTCCCGAAGAGATCCGAAGACATGAACATGCTCTTGGATGCTTACTTAATCGAGAAGGTTTGCTATGAGCTGAGCTACGAGCTCAACAACCGGCCTTCATGGGCCAGAATTCCGATGAATGGGCTGCTTCAACTGATACTAGCTGACAAGTAGATTGTTGCCATACGGTATGCAGCATTCACCTCTCAGCATGTCAATCGTGGACTAGGCGGATGACACCAGGAGCCCTAATGACTGTTGATGAACCGACGAGACTGACGCGCGACGACCTTTATCTCTTCAACGAAGGATCGCTGGTGAATCTGTATGACAAATTGGGGGCACATTTGGGGCATGCCAATGGACATGACGGGACTTTTTTCGCCGTGTGGGCGCCCGACGCCGAACGAGTTTCCGTGATCGGCTCGTTTAATGAGTGGAGAAAGGATGCGCACCATCTGACTTCGCGTGGACATAGCGGAATTTGGGAAGGATTCGTGCCCGGCGTGGGAGTCGGCACTCTATACAAGTACCACATCCGCTCACGTTTCAATGGGTATCGCGTGGACAAGACGGACCCTTTGTCATTTTTCAATGAGATCGCTCCAAAGACGGCGTCGATTGTCTGGGACACGACATATGAGTGGAATGATGCGGAATGGATGAAGCATCGGCGGGACCATAACGCGCTGACGGCTCCGATGGCTATCTATGAAATGCATATCGGTTCCTGGAAACGAGTGCAGTCGGAGGGTAATCGTTCATTGAGCTACCGAGAGATGGCCGTCCCTCTTGCGGAATATGTCAAGCAGATGGGATTTACGCATATCGAATTTCTCCCGCTAATGGATCACCCATTCTTCGGTTCGTGGGGCTATCAGACCACGGGGTATTTTGCGCCATCCGGCAATTACGGCACTCCTCAAGATCTCATGTATTTGATCGATGCTCTACATCAGCGCGGCATCGGGGTCATTCTCGATTGGGTGCCGTCGCATTTTCCCACCGACTCGCATGGACTTGGTTATTTCGACGGGACGCATTTGTATGAACATGCACACCCCCAGCAGGGCTTTCATCCGGACTGGAGCACCTATATCTTCAACTACGGGCGCAACGAGGTACGCAGCTTCTTGATTAGCAGCGCGCTCTTCTGGCTCGACAAGTATCATATCGACGGACTGCGAGTCGATGCGGTCGCGTCAATGCTCTATCTGGACTATTCGCGCAAAGAAGGCGAATGGATACCAAACCAATATGGGGGACGGGAAAACCTGGATGCGATCTCATTCCTGAGGCGGTTCAATGAGGAAGTCTATAAGCGGTATCCTGACGTACAGACTATTGCGGAGGAATCTACATCATGGCCGGCGGTATCACGTCCGACCTATGTGGGAGGTCTGGGCTTTGGCTTGAAATGGGATATGGGCTGGATGCATGACACCTTACACTATCTTCAGACCGATCCGGTCTACCGCCATTATCATCATCAGAATTTGACCTTCAGGATGGTTTATGCGTTTTATGAGAATTTCGTCTTATCGCTGTCTCACGACGAAGTCGTGTACGGGAAGCGTTCGCTACTCGAAAAGATGCCAGGGGACGACTGGCAGAAGTTCGCCAATCTTCGGCTCCTGTTCGGCTATATGTATGCGCAAGCGGCGAAGAAGCTTCTCTTCATGGGCGGCGAGATCGCTCAGCGAACGGAATGGGCGCATGATGGCCAACTGGAATGGGACCACCTCCAGCATGTGAGCCACCTGGGCATTCAGCGATGGATCGCGGATCTCAACCGTGTCTATCGGAGCGAAAAGGCGTTGCACGAAGATGATCTGACTCCCCATGGATTTGAATGGATCGACTGCAATGATGCGGAATCGAGCGTCATCAGTCTAATGCGTAAAGGTCATACGACACAGGATCTAATTCTGGTGGTGTGCAATTTCACGCCAGTCCCTCGGCCCAATTATCGGGTAGGCGTTCCACGAGGAGGATATTGGCAGGAAGTGCTCAATAGCGATTCCTCCTGGTATGGAGGCCACGATTGGGGCAACGGAGGCGGGGTTCATGCTGTACCAGTACCGTTGCACGCGAGGTCCCATTCCTTGACAGTAATCTTGCCTGGCTTAACGACAGTGTTTTTCAAGAGCCAAGGATAACGAGAAGAGCGAGCCTTGGCACGACCATGAGAGCATCATGAAACCTCTATAGCGTCCTACTCCGATTATTGGGATCGCCGCCGCCGCTGGGTATGTTACCTGGAAGGTTTCACCTTTTAAAGCGACTTCATCCAGCCTGTGAGGGCTTTGAGTAATACCCGGATCCTCTGAGTGGCGCTCTGGTCTGTTAATTTCCCGCCACTGTCAAAGTTCTCTTCGGCGCGCGCAATCATGACTTCAGGCTGATTCAAGGGGAACATGTCGAGAAAGACAAACATTTGGCGCAGATGATATTGTGCCCGCGCGGTTCCCAGTGTGCCAACTGACGCACCACCTTACGGGGGGGAGTGCATGGGACAAACGAGCGTGTATGTGGTGGTGATGGCGAGTGGACTGTTCTTATGGACTAGAGGAACGGCCTTCGCCGAGCAATCCACGCGCGGAGACACACATCAGTCAGATCGATCTGGGGAATGCCTGAGTACAGATCAGTACGAACCGGCATAGGTTTATCAGTAGGGTCGTGTATAAGACGCCCTTGGTTCCAGGGACCTGAGCTTGATGTCCAGCCGGCCGTCAGAAGTCTTCGAAGTTCCCCCCTCCTGACAACCTGTAGTATGCGCCTTGGCGGTGTAGAGAGCCTTATCGATCTTCGCAATTGTGTTTGTCGTGGTGATCCTCCTTCGTTCGTTGAACGCGCCCCATAACCCAACGGTTACTTACACGCAGGTGTCTTGGGCTGTGGAGAATTCTCTATGTCACCCGGTTTGTAGTGCGTGGCACTTCCTCCAGGTCCATCGTGATCTCCGTGTTCTCCCTTGTGTCTTGCGTCGAATTCGGCCACTGCCACATGCTTCAACCAATAACCTTGCTCGCCTTTCGGCCCATGCATTGATGTGTCACCAGTTGCGGGAGTCTTGGTTCGATGAAAATGGGTAAAACCTGTTTTCCCATGATCCGGCTGAGATTCGGCACAGAACGTGCCTTTGATGCCTTCGCCTATCCACTGCAATGCCGCCGAGGGATCGTTCACTGGCTTATCAAACATCAGGAAAAGGAACCGACCATTGCCTTCATCAAGGAACAGATGGTTTGGAGGGCTGGGGTGTACTGGCTCATAGGTGTACGCTTTGAGGAGGACTGCGCCGATATTGTTGACGACTTCCGGCGAGGGAGTGGTTCCTTCAGCATAGCTAAGGCTAACCCATACGCCGCCGAGCAGACCCCCCAACACCATGCTCACAATCCAGATCTTGGTCGACATAGTTCACCTCCATAACAAAGCTATTGGGAACCGTAATGATCTGACCGATCGTCGTTAGTGCTGCGACATCAGTGTAAGTCTCCGGTTTGCGCCAACTGTCAGACGGTGCGTCAGCCATCGTGCGCATCTGTTCGAACCGGCGATCCAACTCTGAGATTTCCCCTTGTCTGCATTCGCATCTATGGAGTCTCATTACAGACTCCGAGTTGTCTCTACCCCCACACGAGAGGACAGCACGATCACGGAACGGGCATTCATGCCGTCAGGAAGGACCGTTGCACCGAGCGGAGCGCTTCGTCCGGCGTTCTCAACACGACTGGCCGCAGCGGATGCCCCTCTTGCGACAAGGCGGCGGTCAAGGGCGGTACCCCTCATCGGCGTACCCCTTTTTCAGCAGCTCTTTCGCCGCCGCGACCACCCGATCCGGCTCGAAGCCGAATTTTCTCTGGAGCTCTTTGAGCGGCGCCGAGGCGCCAAACGTCTTCATGCCAATGATATGACCGCACGCGCCGACGTATCGCTCCCATCCGAACGTGGAGGCCTGCTCGACCGCCACGCGCGCGTTCACGTGCGGTGGCAGCACGCTGTCTCGATACTCTTGTGTCTGGTGTTCGAAGATATCCCAGGACGGCATCGATACCACTCGCGAGCGGATGCCTTCGGCACGAAGCATCTCGTGCGCATTCACCGCGAGACTGACTTCGCTGCCCGAGACGATGAGAATCACGTCGGGGTTCCCGCCCGGAGCGTCAGCGAGCACATAGGCCCCACGCCAGAACCCGGAAACCGGCGCCCGCGTTTCCTTGCTGCCGGCCGATCCCGATGCGACCTGCGCCGCGCTGAAGCAGCGCCTCGACGCGCATTTTGGCGTCCACGCCGCCATCATCATCAACGACAGCTTCGGCCGCGCCTGGCGCATCGGCGTCGCCGGCGTGGCGCTGGGCGCCGCCGGCCTGCCGGCGCTTGTCGACATGGTCGGCGAGGCGG
>CAZNBG010000038.1:9316-14264 GCA_964570915.1 uncultured Nitrospira sp.
AGCACGGCAGGCTGGTGGCGGAGTGGCATGAGGTAGCGGTACGCCTCGACCACCTCATTGGCATCAGCCGGGCGCAACGTCACCAGCCCTGGAATGGCACGCATCGACGCCAGGTGTTCGACCGGCTGGTGCGTCGGACCATCCTCTCCGTCTCCCATGGCGTCATGCGTGAATACGAAAATGGTGGGCAGCTCCATCAGCGCCGAGAGTCGGATGGCGGGTCGTGCGTAATCGCTGAAAATGAAAAATGTTGCGCCAAACGCTCTCAGCTTTGACAGCGAAAGCCCATTTACGATCGCCGCCATCGCGTGCTCGCGGATGCCGAAATGGAGATTCCGTCCGCCCGGGCTATCGGCCTCGAAATCGCCGGCACCTTCGAAGGTCAGCTGGGTCTTATTCGACGGCGCCAGATCGGCTGAGCCTCCGAGCAACCACGGAATGTTCTGCGCGAGCACGTTCAACACCTTGCCCGAGGCGTCCCGCCCTGCCAGACCCTTCGAATCGACGGGAAAGATGGGAAGGCTGCGGTCCCACCCAACTGGGAGTCTGCGGTGTTGCATCTGATCAATCTCGGTCGCAAGGTCGGGATACTGAGTGCGGTATGCGGCGAGAAGATCCGTCCATTGTTGACGGGCCTTGGCACCGCGTGTGCCGACGCCAGTCGCAAAGTGTTCGTAGACGCCGTCGGGAATGAGAAACTTGGCATCCTCGGGCCACCCATAACTGCGCTTCGTGAGCCGGACCTCCTCGTCGCCGAGTGGTTCGCCATGGGCCGCGGCCGTGTCCTGTCTATTCGGGGATCCATAGCCGATGTGGCTGTCCAGCACGATGAAGGTCGGACGTCCTGTTGTATTCCTGAAGACCTCGAGCGCGTGCTCGATGCGTTCAATGTCGTTGGCATCGCCGACCCGCAGCACGTTCCACCCATAGCTCAGGAACCGAGCTGCGACGTCTTCTGTAAAGGTAATCCGCGTGCTCCCCTCGATCGTGATGTGGTTGTTGTCGTAGATCCAACACAGGTTGTCGAGACCCAAGTGACCGGCCAGCGACGCCGCTTCGGACCCGACGCCCTCCATCAGACACCCGTCTCCGCAAACCGTGTAGATGTCGTAATCGAAGATTTCTAAGCTAGGCCGGTTGTATCGATTGGCCAGCCACTTTTGCGCGATGGCCATCCCCACGCTCGTGGCCACGCCTTGTCCGAGCGGGCCGGTCGTGGTCTCAACCCCCGAGACCCAGTGGTACTCGGGATGACCGGGCGCCTTGCTATCAAGTTGGCGGAAGCGGCGGACATCCTCGAGAGTGACCGACGGGTGGCCGACGCGCTCATACTCGGCATTTACGGCCTGTGTTTTGGTCAGGTGGAGTACCGACCAAAGCAACATGGACGCGTGACCGTTAGAGAGCACAAACCGATCACGATTCGGCCAGATTGGATCCTGAGGATCGAACCGCATGCTGCGATTCCAGATGGTGTAGACCAGGGGTGCGAGCGCCATCGGCGTGCCCGGATGTCCGGACTTGGCCTGTTGGATGGCGTCAATCGAAAGCGTGCGAATGGTATTGATACACAGCCGATCGATGTCGGTCTCGGTAACTGGTTCGACTATAGCCCTGATACTCATGTCTCCTCTCCTTCTCGATACTGGCTTGCAGCCTGGAGTTCGGGCGAGGCGGCCCACGTGCACTTATCCTCCTCTCATGTATTCAGCAATGAGCTGTCTGCTGCCGCGCGTTCGGCCAGCAGCAGAGCCTGTTCCATGTCCACCCATCCAGCGGGAATCGACACATCGCTGTCGCGGAGACGATGGAGCATGTCTGCCTTCTCGCTTCCGGTCACAACCCATGGTTTCCGGTGGGTCCGATTGAACATCGGAAACGTGAGCGTCATCCGCCACCATTCTTGATAGATGTTGGGCGGCGCCACGTCCGTATCGGTCATCTCGAGTACGGAATCACCAGGCATCCAGTGAAGCCGTGTGAGCGTCGGCACCAAGACCGAGGTGAACGAGGTCAAGAACCGGCGGTCGGATTGCTCCAGCCTCCCGACGGGCTCACTCGAGCAGCTTCGTCCGGACCCCAGGTGTTGCGGGTATACTGATAAATCGGTATGTTCTTCTTCGACACCGATTCCACGATGCGCCACGCTTCTTCGACATAGTCTTCGCGCGCAAACAAGGAGCTGTCTCCCGCCATGGCTGCTCCCAACACACGTTCGTACGCGTCCATCTCATCGGCTCGTGGAGAGCGGCTGGCCACCATTTCGCCTGTTTGAAGTGTGAGTCCCTCGCCCGGAGCCAGCGACATCATTCCCATGGCGATTGTTACTTCGGGACTGAAGCGCATCCGCAGCTGATTTTCGAACAGAACACTCTCAGTAAGTAGCGTAGGAGGTTCGCGAAACTTGGCGACAATTTCATTACACGTCAGGTGCTAAAATTTCCCAGCCCGAAAGTAAAATGGGACACCCTTCCAGCGCCAAGAATTAATTTCCAACTTCAAGGCCGCGAAGGTTTCCGTTTGTGATTCCTTGGAGACGCCATGTTCATCCCGGTAGCCTCGGAACTGGCCGCGTATCAGGTTCTTTTCCTCGATGGGCGCAATCGCCTTCAGCACCTTCACTTTTTCGTCACGAATAGACTCGCTGTCAAAACGAACTGCAGGTTCCATCGCCAGATTCGATAACACCTGAAATAAGTGGTTTTGAATCACATCGCGAATGGTTCCGGTCTGGTCGTAGAAACCACCTCGCCCTTGTACCCCGAAGTCCTCTGACATCGTGATTTCCACACTCTTGATGTAGGTGCGATTCCAAAACGCTTCCACAAACGTATTGGCAAACCGAAAGGCAAGCAGGTTGTTGACAGGCCGCTTGCCGAGATAGTGGTCAATGCGAAAGATGTCGGATTCGTCGAAGACCCTAAGCAGAACTGTGTTCAGACCCTGGGCTGAGGCAAGATCATGTCCGAACGGTTTTTCGATAATGACCCGCGCACCCTTGGCACTCTTCGATTCCGCCAGGTGCTCCACAACAGTTTCAAACAGGGCGGGTGGAATGGCCAGATAATGCGCCGGAGCGTGTGCTTGCTTGAGTTCGCTGCGCAACGCCGAGAACGTTTCCGGATCCTGATAGTCACCATCAACGTAGCGCAAGAGACCGCACAACGTGTCGAAGGCTGGAGGATCGACTCCGCCGTGTTTCTCGAGACTCTCGCGTGCCCATACCCGAAACTGCTCGAGGTTCCAGCCCGCTTTGGCCACGCCGATGACCGGTACGTGGAGGTGGCCACGTTTCACCATGGCCTGCAGGGACGGAAAGATTTTTTTATAGGCCAGATCGCCTGTGGCGCCGAAGAAGACCAGGGCGTCGGAATGGGAATCGCTCATCGGTAGCCTCTGTGTTTCGCGTGGCTACTGACCGGCTACTTTCTCAAGGTGTCCGCCGAAGCTGTAGCGCATTGCCGAGAGCAGCCTGTTCTCATACTCCGCCTCACCGCGTGAAGTGAAACGCTGATACAACGCCGCCGAGAGAACAGGTATCGGCACGGCCTCGTCGATCGCTGCCTTAATTGTCCACCGGCCTTCTCCTGAATCCGACACATGGCCAGAAAAATTCGAGAGATCGGGATCCTTCACCAAACTGGCTGCTGTCAGGTCCAGCAACCACGACGCAATCACGCTGCCCCGCCGCCACACCTCCACGATATCGCGCACGTTGAGGTCGTATTGGTAGTGCTCGGGATCACGCAGAGGCGTGGTCTCTGCATCGATTGCATGCTGTTTCTTCCCTACGTTCGCATCGCGCAAGATTCCTAGTCCCTCAGCGTAGGCCGCCATCAGACCGTACTCGATTCCGTTGTGGACCATCTTGACAAAATGGCCGGCACCGTTTGATCCGCAGTGCAGGTATCCCTTTTCGGCGGTGCCGTCTATCTTTTCACGACCCGGCGTGCGGGGGGCGTCACCCACACCCGGAGCCAGTGTCGCGAAGATCGGATCCAACTGCCGGACAGCATCGTGTTCGCCTCCGATCATCATGCAGTAGCCGCGCTCCAGGCCCCACACGCCACCGCTTGTCCCGACGTCCACATAGTGGATGCGTTTCGCGGCGAGGTCTTTTCCGCGGCGGATGTCATCCAAATAATAGGAATTCCCACCGTCGACGAGAATGTCCCCCGCCGCAAGATGTGGCAGGAGGTCGGCAATCATCGTGTCCACGGCTGCAGCCGGAACCATCAACCAGACTGCCCGAGGTTTCTCGAGCTTCTTCACCAAGTCCGCAAGAGACGAAGCCCCAATGGCTTTCTCACGGCCCAACTCCTCAATAGCTTCCGGGGACCGGTCAAACACCACGCACTGCCGACCTCCTCGCAGAAGCCGCCGCACCATGTTCGCCCCCATTCTCCCAAGACCAATCATGCCGAGTTGCATAATGACTCCTTTGTTGTCAGGCGATTTGCGCCGAATGCATTCCTGACTGTTTGAGACTCACCCGCAACCGATCTATCGCCAAAGCGAGAATGGAAGGGGCCAGTGTCATGCTTCTCTGGTCCATGACCGGTTTACGTATTGGATGCCTCGTAGATACTCTGAACAAATTTATCCAGCATGGCGTTGAACTCAGCATCGGATTGTTGGGCCGTTAACCCTTGTACCAGTGCCCGCGAAAAACTCGCCGTGATGCCGTGATTCCTTCGCAGACGTGCGTTGGCGTCCTCTCGAGAGTAGCCGCCCGACAGGGCAACCACCCTCATGACCTTTGGATGCTTGACGCACTCGACGTAAAGGTCGTCTCGCTCCGGCAGCGTGAGCTTGAGCATGACCAGCTGCCCGGTCGGCAGTTCGTTGAGTTTCTCGAGGATCGCCGCTTTGAGCAACGCTTCGGCCTTGGCTTTTTCAGGACAGTGAATGTCGACTTCCGGCTCGATGATCGGCACGAGCCAAGCCT